>JANPIY010000934.1:0-3667 GCA_031425255.1 Planctomycetota bacterium | reverse complement strand
CGCGGAAAGGAAGAGGTGGGCATGGGGAGGTGCTGCATGCCATTCTCGGACATGGATCCGGAGGAAGCCGTCGCCCTGGTCTGGCCTGGACGCCATACTTGGGGGCTGGACAGGAAGAGGACGTAGCGTGTGCTGCGCCTTTCCGGTCGATGACCGGCGATGGAAAGGTTGGGAGACGATGGCCAAGCAGCGGGGAAAGTCCAGCGCGGCATCAGCAGGAAAGTCGGGCGGAGCTGCAACGGGCAGGCCCGGTGGAGCCGCGACGAGCAGGTCGGGTAGTGCCGGCGGAGGCCGGGCCGCGGGTGGTGACTCGTGGTCGGCCAAGGACTTCGTCAAGAGCCGCATCCAGCAGCCATTGCGCGGTTCTTCGCGCGCCCCGGCCAAGCCGGCTACGGCCGCCGACATCGAGATCCTGCTGGCCAAGCTCCAGGAGCTGCCCACCGGCGCGACCGCAACCCAGCTGGCTGCAGCCATGGGTGGCGAGGTCCACGGACGCGAGCTCGGCGTCACCTTGCGCAAGCTGGTCGAACAAGGCCGCGTGCTCGAGGTGCGTCCCGGCCGTTACCAGGTCTCGGGCACCGCGGGCGAGTTCTCGGTCGTGCTCGAAGACACCGAGGCCGATGCCGGCGGCGTCCTCGCGCGCTTCGCCGACGGTCGCCTGCTGCCGGTCAATCCCAACTACCTGATCGGTGCTGGCCCTGGGGACGTGACGCAGGCGATGATCGGCGAGGACGGCCAGGTGCTGGTCACCCGCATCCTGCGCCGCTCCGGCCGCGAGGTCGTGGGCACCGTCAACTTCAAGCCCGGCGGCCTGGTGCTGGTATGCGACAACCGCCGTGAAGGCGAGTTGCCGGTGCTCGGCACCTTCCATGGTTTCAGCAACGCCTACCAGGCCGGCAAACGCGTGGTCGGAACGGTCGAGATCGATCCCACCGGCGCCGCCGGCGTCCACCTCACGCGCATCCTCAACGATGAATCGCCCGAGGTCGCCGACTTCCGCTACGTCTGCCTGGTCCATGACCTCCCAGGGGAATTCCCCAAGGCGGTGACCGCGCAGGCGGCGGCGTACCAGGACAGCTTCCCGCTCGGCAACCGCGAGGACCTGCGTCAGAAGCTGGTCTACACCATCGATCCCGCGACCGCGAAGGACTTCGACGACGCGATCAGCCTGGAAAAGGATGCGCAGGGCCGCTGGGTCCTCGGCGTGCACATCGCCGACGTCAGCCACTACGTCACCCAGCATTCGCCGCTCGACCAGGAGGCCGCGCAACGCGCGACCAGCTGCTATCTGATCAACCGCGTGATCCCGATGCTGCCGGAGAACCTCTCCAATGGGCTCTGCAGCCTGGTGCCGAATCGTGACCGCTATTGCCTCTCGGCCTTCCTCACGCTCGACAAGAACTTCAAGCTCGTCGGCACGCGTCTGAGCGAGACCATGATCAACTCGCGCCACCGCCTGACCTACGAGGAGGCGCTCGACGTCCTCGAAGGCCGCGCCGGCGAAGAGAAATGGCCGAGCGATCTCATCGCGGTGGTGCGCCAGTGCGGCGTCATCGCCCAGGGCCTGCGCAGCGGTCGCGAGAAGGCCGGCGCCCTCAACCTGTTCTCGGTCGAGCACCGCTTCTCGCTCGACGTCAACGGCATGCCGATCGACATCCAGCACGAGACCACCGACGTCTCGCACCAGCTGATCGAGGAGTGCATGCTCCTCGCCAATCGCGCGGTGGCCACCTGGCTGGAAGATCACAAGACGCCGTGCGTCTATCGCATCCACGAGGAACCGGATCCGGAGCGCATCAAGCTCTTCGCGCACCTGCTCGAGGTCTATGGTCTCGACAGTTCGCGCATCGAGAACCGTTTCGGCCTGCAGAAGATGCTCTTCGATCTGGCCAAGGAGCCGCCGGCGGCGCGCCTGGTGCTCAACCTGCTGTGCCTGCGTTCGTTCAAGAAGGCGGTCTACAGCATCGACAACATCGGCCATTACGCCCTGGCCTTCGAGTCGTACGCGCACTTCACCAGCCCGATCCGGCGGTATCCCGATCTGCTGGTGCACCGCTTGGTCAAGAAGGCGCTCGGCATGAAGAGCTACGCCGACACCGAGCAGCGGCGCACCTACCTCGATGCGCTGTCACGCCAGTCGTCCAACCTCGAGCAGCGGGCGGAATCCGCTGAACGCGATCTGCATGCGCGCAAGGCCACGCGGTACCTCGCCGCCCGGCTGGGTGAGGAATTCGCGGGCGTCATCACCGGCGCCACCCCGGGTGGCCTCTCCGTGCAGTTGACGGAGACCGGCATGGACGGCTTCGTGCCGCTGCGCGAGCTGAAGGACGACTTCTACAACTATGATCCCGAACGTTTCGCCCTGGTGGGCAAGCGCAGCGGCCGGGTGATGGGGATCGGCGAGCAGCTCGTGGTGATGGTGGCCTCGGCCGACATCGAGCGCAGCGACGTGGTGCTGGGCCTGGTGCAGCATACGCGCGACACGCGCGGTCCTGACGACAAGCTCGACGGCGAGACCGCGCGGGTGAGCGCTTCAGGCCGCAAGTCGGGCGGTCGCGGCAAACGCGAAGCGCCGGCAGCGGTGGGCAAACCCAGCCCGCGCGACAACAAGCACGAGGAACGCCTCGCCAAGCAGGAAGCCAAGCGCGACGACCGCAAGCGCCGGCGCATGGAACGCCTGGCGAAAGCGAAGCGCAAGGCCAAGTGATCCGCGGCTGATCGCCGATGGCTGGTCGCCAACCGAGGCACCTGCACCGAGCGCACAGAGGAGAAGGCAGAATTTCCCCTCTGTGTGCTCGGTGGCGAACACCGGCACCCGCACCTCACTGCTGTTGACCTCACGAAGAAGAAGCGGCCGCAGAGACGCAGAGGCGCAGAGGAGGGGATAGCACGGTCTTTTCGCCTCTGCGCCTCTGCGCCTCTGCGGCCAAATAAATGAGCCTGAGAGCATTGCCCCGCACCCGGCAACGCTCTTCGACATCGCCTCCTAGAGCTTGCCCACGTCGGAAGTGGGCGCATGTTCCGCCATCGAGGGCCTCACCATGCGTTACCTCCTCCTTCTCCTCCTCGCCGGATTCCTTTCTCTGCACGCCGCCGACAAGCCAGCGAAGTATCACTTCTCGCTACTGGGCGATGCGCCGGCGATGTTCGACCAGACCGGCAAGACGGTGGTGCCCAAGCACATCCTCTCGCAGAAGTACCTCCTGCTCTATTTCTCCGCGAGCTGGTGTGGACCCTGCCACAAGTTCAATCCCGACTTCATCGCCTGGTACAAGGCCAATGGCGGCGGCAAGGACGTCGAGGTGATCCTGGTCGGCAGCGACAACGATACCGCAGCGATCAAAACCTACATGAAGGACGAGGGCATGCCGTGGCTGGCCTTCGAGATGAAGGGCAAACGCTTCGATGAGATCAAGGCCAAGTACGGTGGTCGCGGCATCCCGGTGGTCGCCCTGCTGGACGAGAACGATCAGGTCGTCGCCCACAGCTACGACGGCAACAAGTACCTCGGACCCCGGGCACCGCTGGACAAATACGTCGAGTTGACCAAGGCGAAGTGAAGTCGGGGAATCCCGGGACCGCCGGCTCAATGGTGTTTGGCTAACGCAACGAAGAGGGATGAAAGGCATAGCCACAGAGCTCACAGAGAGCACAGAGCTGGAGAGTT
>JANPIY010000933.1:0-6911 GCA_031425255.1 Planctomycetota bacterium | reverse complement strand
GCCCCGCCCCCGGCCGAAGTTGCACACGGGGGGCCCGACTCCCCGCAGCCCCGCCCCCACCCACGCAACCGGGGTATTTCCACCTCTGGGTCCGTGCTCCTCGGCGGCCCGATCCTGTCTCATGGCCGGGGTCCGTCTCGCTGTCCTGGTCTTGGCCTGCCTCGCGGTGCTGCCGGCCGCCGATCAGACGCCGGTGATCAGCGGTCTGACCGCGCGCCTCCACCTGCCGGTGGTGGTGCCGCGCGCGCACGCGCCGTTTCCTCTGACCATCACCCTGGTCTCCTCCGGCCAGGCGTTGCGTGAAGGTAGTCTCGAAGTGCTGGTCGCCGATGGCAACGAGGTGCTCTGCCACTGGCAGGGCGATGCGCTGGTACTGGGTCCGGGTGAACGCACCAGCACGGTGCTGCTGCCGCCGCTGAATACCGGCGCCTACGCCGATGCGCTCGACCTGCGGGTGGCCTGGATCGCAGCCGCGGGCCGCAGCGAGCTCGCCCGCCGCAGCATCAGCCTGCGCACGACACGCGACCACCTGCTGACGCTGGCGGTGTGTTTCCCGCTGCTCAACCAGGAGCCCGAACGCACGGTGTTGCCCAGGCTTTGCCTGGAGCGTTATGCGCCTGCTCGCGGACGCGCGGACGCGACCACGACCCCGGACGCCCCAGAGGACGGCGAAACTCCCCTGCCCGCCGCGACCGAGATGCCGGTCGGTAGTGGTCTGCGCACCATTCCCGCGCGGCTGATGGTGGCCGACCTGCCGGAGGCGGCGCTGGCGTGGTGCGCCTATGACGCGGTGGTGATCGCCGGCGACGGTCTGGGTGACCTCAAGCCGCGGCAGGTGCAGGCGCTCGAGCAATGGCTGCGCGCTGGCGGTAGCGCCTGTCTGCTGCCCGAGCGTCGTATCGCACCGGCGCTGAGCGAACTGCTGACGCGCCTGGCGACGGAGGCCGGCGGTCGCCCGCTCGACCCGCGTGCGCTGCGCGCCGACGGCGGTGCCGTGTCGCATGTGCGCCTGGCGATCGGCCTCGGCCGCCTGGTGGTGACGCCGTGGCAGACCAGCAGTGACGAGGAGCGCGCTGGCGCGGACATCGAGTGGCGGCAGAGCGCGGCCTTCCTCTGGCGCGTGCGCAATGACCACGCCGGGATCATGGTCGCTGCGCCGACCTGGGACCGGCAGCACGTCGAAAAGGTGCAAAGATCGGCAGGGCAGCGCCGCGTTCGGGCCTCCGAGATCGATCGACCTTTCGACGCACCCGCCCTGGACCTGCGCGACGCCCTGGTCGACCTGCTGTGGCCGGAGCGGGTGGAGATGATCCCCTTCAGCGCCATCCTGCTGATCTTCCTGGTGTTCGTGCTGATGATCGGACCCGGAGACTGGTTCCTGCTCGGCTGGTTGCGCGCGCGGCGCTTCACCTGGTTGCTGTTCCCCGGTGTGGCGATCGCCTGCACGTGGTTCACCGTCCAGTTGGCGCACCACTACCTGGGCGCCAACGATCAGTTCCAGCACTTGCGGATCGTCGACTTCGCGCCCGATGGAACGCAGCTGCGGCGGAACCATTTCGAACTGCTGTTCAGCGGTTCGAGCAAGACCGTCGTCAGCAGCGGAGAGGACACCTGGTGGAGCCCGTTGGGCAGCGGTGACAGCCGACGTCAGAAACAACTCTCCTACCGCCGGATGCAGAATGTTTCGGGGTCCTCGGTCACGGAGGCAGCCGGCGTCCGCTACCGCGGCACCCTGCCTGGGCGCTTTACGGTCGAACAGGACGTGGCGCAGTGGACGCCGGTCCTGCGTCGTGAGCTCGCCTTCACCTCCTGTACGCTGCCTTGGACGGTTCCCCTCGCCGCGATCGTCACGCCGGCGGACGTCGCCGTAGTTGCGACGCGCTGGCGCGAGCAATCCGGCGCCCGCAGCGTGGTACTGGTCGTGCGCAGCGGTCGGGTGAGCGAGGTCATCGGCGATCGCACCGTCCTGGTGGGCCACGGGGATGACGAAGCCACCGACCGCGCTTATGAAGGGGGACCAGCACCCGACGACTGGCTGACCGCCCTCTGCACGCATCCCACCACCGGGTGGTTCGCGCTCGGCTCCATGACCTCCCCGGCGGGTGGCGCCACCTACGCCGATCTCGCCATCTCCGATCCCAGCGCCGCTGACGAATTCGTCGTGATCTTCGCCGCCTGGGAGGCCGAGACCCTGTGGCTGGCGCGTTGCCGTTATCACGACCGGGGGGCGGCCAGCCGCCCTCCTTCACCCTGAGCGGAGCCGCCATGTCCTTCGTTACCATCGACAACCTGTGGGTGCGCTACGGCGGCTTCGTCGCGGTGAAAGGCGTGTCCTTCGCCATTCCCAAGGGTGCGCTGTTCGGCTTCATCGGTCCCAACGGCGCCGGCAAATCGTCGACCATCAAGGTCCTGGCGACGCTGGTCACGCCCTGGAAGGGCACCGTCACCATCAACGGCATCGATGTCGTGAAAGACCCGGCGAAGATCCGCCGCACCATCGGCTACGTGCCGGATTTCTTCGGCGTGTATGAAGACCTCACGGTGCGCGAGTACCTGCACTTCTTCGCCGCCGCCTACCGCATCCCAGGCGACAGACGCACCGGCCTGGTCAAGGACGTATTGGCACTCACCGACCTCACCGACAAACACGATGCGCCGGTCGATGGCCTGTCGCGTGGTATGAAGCAGCGGTTGTCGATCAGCCGGGTGCTGCTGCACGACCCGGATCTGCTGCTGCTCGATGAGCCGGCCTCCGGCCTCGATCCCCGTGCCCGCATCGAGATGCGTGAGCTGCTCAAGGAACTGCAGCGACTCGGCAAGACCATCATCATCTCCAGCCACATCCTTCACGAGCTGGCCCAGCTCTGCACCCGCATCGGCATCATCGAGCAGGGCCGCATGATGGCTGAGGGTTCGCTCGACGAGATCTTCCGCCACCTGCAACTGCTGCGCGTGGTGCACATCCAGGTGGTCAACCCGAGCGATGCGCTGATCGCCGCCATCGCCGCGCTGCCCGGGGTCGCCAGCGTCGAGCCACAGGCCGATCGTCTGGCCATCCAGTTGCGTGAAGGCGAGGTCGCGGTCGAGGACCTGCATGCCGCGATCGTCGGCCTGGGGGCGCGGCTGCGCATGTTCCAGCCCGAGGCGCTCGATATGGAGACCGCCTTCATGAAGCTCACCGACGGCAAGACCGCGTAGGCCAGGCCAGACATGATCCTGTCGCTGATGCCGACCCTGCTGGCCAGGGAGCTGATCGCCCTCGCCGCCCAGCGGCGCACCTACGTGCTGCGCACACTGTATGCGCTCGGCTTGTTCGCGTTGGTGATCGGTCTCTCGTACCGCCAGCTCAGCGCACTGAACGCCGGCGACTTCGGGGTGCTCGGGGCTGGTGGCCAGCTCTTCGATGCGCTGATGATGGCGCAGTTCGCGGGCATCTACCTTTTCCTACCGGTGCTGGTAGCGCCGCTGATCACCGACGAGGACGAACACGGAAACCTCGATCTGCTGCTGGTCTCGGGCATTTCGCCGCTGGCCTTTTTGATGCAGAAGCTGCTATCGCGGCTGATCGGGATGGGCAGCTACCTGCTGCTGGCGTTGCCCATCGGTGGTATCGCCTTGTCCCTCGGCGGCGTGGACGAGCGCCAACTGATCGCTGGCAGCCTGGCCCTGGCGCTGTGCTGCCTGCAGGTCGGGACCATGGCCTTGTGGTGCAGCGCGCGTGCAACCACCTCCCTGCGTGCGCTCGGAGCCGCCTACCTGCTCGGGCCGCTGTTGCTCTTCATCGCCCTGCCGCTGGTGGTGCTGGTGCCCATGCTGGCCATGGGCGCGCTGCTGAAGAGTCATGGCATCGGGATGGTGGACGATGCCTTCATCGTGCCGACGTCATTCTACCAGGCCGCGGTCAAGCGCCGGTATGGCCTGTTGGACATGGTCATCGCCAGCCTGCCGATGCTGGTATCGGCGCTCGGATTTTGCTGGCTGGCGTGGCGCGCACTGCGGCGTCGGCGCACGACGATGTCACGGCAGATGCGCCAGCAGATGCGGATATTCCGCCCGGAACGCATCTTCGAGCGGCGGCGCCGGCAGCGCGTGGTCGCGATGGGGGCTGATGGCAGGTCCCTGCCCGGCGATCACGCGCTGGCGTGGCGCGAGATCCGCCGCACCCCCGGGTTCCGCGCTGAGCACCTGCACCGATTGTGGCTGGGGCTGCCGATGCTGGCGATGTTCAGCATGTTCTTCGCCTACATCGACCACGAGCGCCTGGCCGGCGGCGACCAGGCCGGGCTGCTGCCGGGCCTGATGCAGTGTTTCTACCCTCTGGCGATCCCCATCATCGCAGTGCTGGCCGCCGGACTCATCAGCGGTGAACGTCTGCGCCACAGTCTGGAGATCCTGCTGGTCACCCCGCTGAGCAGTCGCGATCTGCTGCGCGAGAAGCTCGCCGGCTGCGACCGCCTGGTGTGGACGCTGCTCGTGGTGATCGGTTACCTCGCAGTGCTGATGTGGCTGGTCGAGGTCCAGCATGGCAGCGTGGCAGCCGCTTCGCTGCGGCTGGCAGCGACGGTGATCACCGCCCTGGTCTACCTGCGCCTCGCGGTGTGGTTGGCGCTGGCACTCAGCCTGCGCCTGCGTGCGCCGACGCCGGCTGCGGTGACCATCCTCGGGCTCATCGTCGCGTGGTGCGTGTTGCCGCTGCTGGCGGTGGCAGTCTACGGCGATCTCAGCCATCAGGATCTGACGCAGGGCTGGCAACGTTTCCTCATTCTGCTCAGCCCGGCGGGCATGGTGCTTGGCAGTCAGAGTGACCACCCGCCGGCACTCGATGCGCTGGCGATCAATACGCTGGGGTACGGCGCCTGGTGGTGGCTGGTGCGGCACGATTCCCTGCGGCGGGCCGACCGCCTGCTCGGGCGGGCCGGCTGATGGGCCTGCTCCCCGGGTTTCCGCTGCTGGTCAAAGAGCTCAGCGAACAGGCGGCGCGCAAACGCACCTACGTCCTGCGCAGCCTCTATGCCGTCGGGCTCATGCTGGCGTTCGCGCTGATGTACCACACCACCGCGCGGATGTGGGATAACTCCCGCATGGGCATGGTCGGACTCGGTGGCGAGCTCTTCGATTCGCTCATCTACACCCAGTACTGGGCCATCCTGCTGCTCATGCCGGGGTTGGCGGCCAGCGCCCTGACCAGCGAGAAGGAGCAGGGCTCGCTCACCATCCTGATGTTGACCGATCTCGGACCGTGGGAGCTGCTGCTGCAGAAGTGGTGGTCGCGGGTGATGCTGGTCGGCAGCTTCCTACTGCTGGGCATGCCGTTGATGGGGCTGTGTTATGCCTACGGCGGGCTCGAGACGGAGCGCCTCGCGCTCGGCCTCGGCGTGCTGGTCCTGGTCTGCCTGCAGACCGCGGCAGTGGCGATCGCGGTCAGCGCCTGGTGTCGTGGGTCGATCGCCGCGCTGCTAGGTACGTACGCCCTGCTGGCGCTGCTCTACCTGGGGCCCGAGCTCTTGCTGAGCGTGGTCAAAGAATTGGTCATGATCAACGACACGACCAGCCGCATCACGCTGAACCATGCGGACTTCCTGTGGCCGCTGCGGCTCTTCGACCACGCCTGGTCCAGCCGCACCCGGTCGCTGGGCGAGCACCTGCTCGGTAGCCTGCCGATCCTGGGATCGGTGGTTGGGGCGCTCCTGTTTACCCGCTGGGCCCTGCCGAGGCGCGCCCAGCTCGGTGGCAGCGGCCCGCTGCTGCGGCTGCTACGTTGGCTCGATGCCTTGTTCGAGCGCGGTGACGCCGCGCTCGGGCGGCCCCGGGGCGCCGGCGACCTGCCCGACCGCGCGCCGGTGGCGTGGCGCGAACTGAACCGCCGTTCGCTCGCCAACTGGCGCTACCTGGTGCGTTTCCTCATCCTCGGCGTGGTGGCCGTGATCGGCCTGCTGACGCTGATCGGTATGAGCAGCTCGTGGGATACCTTCCTCACCTCGCTGCAGGTGATCGGCCTGAGCCTGCTCGCCATCTCGCTGGTCCTGGGACTGGTGCTGGGCGCCACGGTGATCGCCACCGAACGGATGCAGCAGACCCTCGATGTGCTGCTGACCACCCCGCTGGAGGCGCGCACCATCCTGGTCGAGAAGCTGCGTGGCCTGCGGCGCATCATCTGGTCGCTGGTGGTGCCGGCCTTCCTACTGATGGCTTGGCATGGCTATGATCAGGACCTAGGCGTGTACTACCGTTCACGCACCCATCCCAATCTCTTCGCCACGTTGGCCTACTTCGTCATCCTGCCGCCGCTGTTCACCTGGTTCGCGATCGCCATAGGTCTGGTCATGCGCAACCGCAACCGCGCGGTAATCACCGCGCTGATCGGCGGCTGCCTGTGGCTGGCGAGCACCCTCCTGATCGGAGCGGTGCTGTTCGGGATCATGCGCCTGGAGGAACGTTCGCTGGCGATGGTGGTGTGCTACCTCACCCCTGGAATGTTGCCGCTCATCAATGAGACCAATGGCCCGAACAACCTATACGGCGGCCTGCCCCTGGCGATGACGATGTTCGTGGTGTGGCACGGCGCCCTGTGGCTGGGACTGCGCTGGTGGTGCCTCAGGAACGCCGACCGCCTGATGCGACGTGGCGGCGGCTCCTGACGGCAAGCGATCTTTCGCATGGGAAGGAAGCCCGGTTCCAACCGCAGAGCACGCAGAGGGCGCAGAGCCCGGACCATCTCTGCGCCCTCTGCGCCCTCCGCGGTTATTTTTTTCGGTTCTTCGGCGTGATCAGTGGGTGCAGTGCTGTGAATGAAAGAGGATCGGACCGCAGAGACGCAGAGACGCAGAGACGAAAAGCCTCTGTTCTTGTCTCCTCTGCGTCTCTGCGCCTCTGCGGCCAGCCTTTCTCCGATTGATCCCGAGAGCGGACCA
>JANPIY010000932.1:0-26970 GCA_031425255.1 Planctomycetota bacterium | reverse complement strand
GAGAGGATTATGAAGAACGTAGCTCTGGTGTACCGGTTGTTCCGCTCGGAGCATCGCCGGGTAGCCACCTACGGACGGGATAAACGCTGAAAGCATCTAAGCGTGAAGCCCACCCCAAGATAAATTCTCCCTATGAGATCCCTGGAAGACCACCAGGTTGATAGGCCAGAGGTCTAAGTACGTATATCCAAAGGTACTCAGCTGACTGGTACTAATCGGTCCACTGGCTTGATCGTCGTGCTGTTTGTTCCGCGATTCTCACGTTGCCAGAGGGCATGCACCGCCACGCGCGGTCCGTGAGAAGTGCTCTTTCAACATCCAATTTTTCCAGGTGACCATACCGGCAGGGTCACACCCGTTCCCATTCCGAACACGGCCGTTAAGCCTGCCAGGGCCGATGATAGTCGTAAGGCGAAAGTAGGTCGTTGCCTGGATTTTTTACCACCCACCCCGATCACGCGATCGGGGTGGGATTTTTTTATGCTGGGGTCCGAAGGGATCCACCCCGTCCGTCGCTCGCACGCGGCGGGACCGAAATCGTAAGACCAGCTCTCGGGCTCAGCTCAGCGGGAACGCACCGTCACCGGCTCCTCAAACACCACCGTCGCCGTGGCGTGCGCAGGAATCACCAGCTGAGAGGGGCTCATCGTCGATAGTACTGCGCGGAAACCGGTACCGCGGTCACTATTATCGACCACATGACCCTTGGCTGGTGTTTCGCGGATGCTGCCATCCGCATGTACGACTTGGAAGGCAAGCAACTCGAGTGCGCAGCGGTCTCCAGCCGCGAGCGGATCAGGTTTGAAGACCACCTGATAGCGCACGACGTCTTGACCACTGCTGACTCCTTCCTCGTTTTTCAGAGCACGACCCATGCTTGCTGCGCCGTAGGGAAGAATCAGGCGTGGGATGCCCAGACTTTCGAGCGGCCTCTCGCGCTCGACGATTGCCCATTCGCCAGGCCCCGCCGGGATCGTCCAGGTCGCGGGTGGCTGCGGTGTGGCTCGTTGGCTAGACCCACAGGCGGCCATCGTGAGGCAAATCATCAGAATGAAGGAGTGGCGCATGATGGCTCCTTTGCCAATGGAGATCGTCAGTGGATGCGTTGGCCGGGCTTGGCCCCGCTGTCAGGGCTGAGCAGAAAGATATCGCTGCCGCCAGGACCGGCAGCGATAGCCATGCCTTCGCTGGTGCCGAAGCTCATCGGCTTGGCCGCCAGATTGGCGACAATGACAATAAGGCGCCCGACCAAGGCGGTCGGGTCGCCATAAGCACTCTTTATGCCGGCGAAAACCGTGCGGCGGTCATCGCCCCCGAGACTGACCGTGAGTTTGACGATCTTCTTCGCCTTGGGCACTTCTTCAGCGGCGAGGATACGTGCAATACGCAGGTCGATCTTGGCAAAATCTTCAAAGCCGATGGTGCCAGCCAAAGGCTCAGCCTGCAGGGCCGCTCCGTCGTCTACAGGCACCTGGGTGGCGCTCGGTGCGACGGCTATCGTTTCAACTTTCGAGGCATCGACCATGGCCTGGATTTTCGCCGGGTCGAGGCGGGCGACAAGATGCTGGAAAGGAGCAAGGCTGTTTCCCAGTATGGGAGTCGCGGCATCGCTCCAGGCCGAGCATGGCGCTTTTAGCAGATCAGCCGCTTTCTCCGCTAACCCAGGCATCACCGGCGCGAGGTAGATGCAGAGTTGGCGGAATAGATTGAGCGACACCGTGCAGGTCTCCGCCAGTTCGGCGGTCTTACTCGGATCCTTCTTCAGAGCCCATGGCGCTCGCGCTTCGACGTATTCATTGGCGCGATCAGCCAGGGCCATGATCCGTCGTAGGGCGCCATTGTAGTCACCAGACGCAAAGGCGTTTGCGATCGGCTCCGATTCGGCAGCCGCCGTGACGAACAGGCCGCCATCGTCGGGATAGGGGATGCACAATGCCGGAACGAATTTGGCCGTTCGGCTGGCAAGATTCACCAATTTACCGACGACGTCACTATTCACCTTGTCGGCGAATTCCGTCAGGTTGAGGTCGATATCCTCGACCTTGCCATTCAGTTTGCTGGCGAAGTAGTAACGCAGGTAGGACGGATCCAGACCGGCATCGAGGTAAGTCCGCGCCCGGATGAAGGTGCCCTTCGATTTGGACATCTTCTCACCATCGACCGTCAGGAAGCCATGGACATGGACCTGCGTCGGCAACTGGTAGCCCGCGGTCTTGAGCATCGCCGGCCAGAAAAGCGTGTGGAAATACGTGATGTCCTTGCCGATGAAATGGTGGATCTCGACATCAGGGTTGCCGTAATGGGGATCGCCGACCTTTGGCCACCAGCTGCGCGGTGTGCCGATGAGCTTCCCGGACGCGCACGCATCGGTCAGACTGGCGAGATAGCCCACCGGTGCATCCACCCACACATAGAAATAATTCCCTGGTGCATCTGGGATCTCGAAGCCGAAATAAGGCGCCGGCCGGCTGACGTCCCAATCCCGCAGCTCGTCGCTCAGGAAGGTTCCATGCAGCCAGTTGGCGATCTCGGACTGCAGGTGGGCCGTACCAGCCGTTACGCCACGCGTCCATTCCTTGAGGAACTCGCGGAATGGTTCGAGACGTACAAAATAGTGCAGGGCAGAGCGCAGTTCCGGCTTGGCGCCCGATAGCGTGCTCACCGGGTCGATTAGATCGCTAGGGCTGAAGGTGGCGGCGCACTTGTCGCAGGAGTCACCATACTGGTCGGGAGATTTGCATTTCGGGCAGGTGCCTTTGACGAAACGATCGGCCAGGAACGAGCCGGCCTTGGGATCATAGAGCTGGGTGACTTCGCGCTCGGCCACCAGCGAAGATCCATCGCGTTTATCATTGCGCAAAGCCTTCCAGATCTCCCCGACCAAGGCTTTGTTGGAGGCCGAATCGGTCGACCCGTAATGGCTGAAGTCCACGCCAAAACTTGCGAAATCGAGCTGATGAGCCGTGCTCATCTCGGCCATGATCTGCTGTTCGCTACGACCCTCCTGCCGGGCGCGGATCATGGTCGCGGTGCCATGGGTATCATCGGCGCAGATATAGGCGACCTGATGCCCGCGCATGCGCTGAAATCGAACCCAGATGTCGGCCTGGATGTATTCCACCAGGTGCCCCAGATGGATATGGCCGTTCACGTAGGGTAACGCGGCGGTGACGAGTATCTGACGCGGCATGGAAGGCTCCGGGCGGGCATCCTGGTCTCACCGGTCCGGTCGCAAGCCTGCCTCCTGCAGGGCATTCGCGTGTCACCGGTCGGCCGGCGGATGAGTCCAGGGTATGGCACGCCACGTGCCTTCTCTCCCCTTGAACACAGGCGCACCCACCAGCTTGTCGAGAAACACCACGCACCATGGCTGAGAATTCGAGTGGAGGAGAGAAGACCGAATATCCGACGCCAAAGCGAATGGAGGAGGCCCGCCTCGAGGGCCAGGTGAGTTTCTCAGCGGAGGTCAACGTCTCGGTCCTCCTGCTGATCGGTTTCTGCACCCTCGCGGTGATGGCGCCGTGGGCGTGGAAATCGATGACGGCGATGATGCGCATGGCCTTGGGGCAAGGACTGACGCTGGAGCTCAACGCGCACGAGACCGCCCTCGCCCTCGCCGACCAGCTCATGATGGCCGCGGGTTGGCTTGGACCACTGCTCGCCATCCTGTTCATGAGCGGCCTCCTGCTATCGGTAGGCCAGGTCGGCTTGCGGTTCTCCACCAAGCCACTGATGCCGAAGCTGAACCGCATCAGTCCCATGACCGGATTCCAGCGCCTGTTCGGCATGCGCGGCCTGATGCGTTTCGTGACCAACCTGCTCAAACTCACCTTGATCATCATCCTGGCTTGGTCGCTGCTGGCGGCCGACATCCCGCGCATGATCACCATGAAACACGATCTGGGAGAGCGTATGGCGGTGGAGTGTTGGGAGATCTACACGCTAGTGATGAAACTCGCTGCCGTGCTCTTCATCATCGCGGCAGGTGACTTCATCTACCAGCGTTACCAACACACCCAGGACCTGATGATGACCAAGCAGGAGATCAAAGAGGAGATGAAGCAGTCAGAGGGCGACCCTTTGGTGAAGAGCAAGATCCGCCAGATCCAACGTCAGATGGCCCAGCGTCGCATGATGCAGGAGGTGCCGAAGGCCGACGTCGTGATCACCAACCCGACCCACGTGGCCGTCGCGCTGAAGTACGACAAGGCGACCATGGCCGCCCCCATCGTGTTGGCGCGCGGCTACGACGAGGTCGCCCAGCGCATCAAGGCCATCGCCGCTGAGCACGGTATCATCCAGGTCGAAAACATCGCGCTTGCCCGCGCCTTGGCCAAGGAACTCGACGTGGGCGACGCCGTACCGGTGAAGTGGTACCAAGCAGTCGCCGAGGTGCTCAGCATGGTCTACAAGCTGAAGAAATCCGCGGCGTGAGACGGCTTCCGCCCTGGGCGCGACACGCTGAACGACCGCAAGGCGCAGCCGAACAGGCCCAGCACGAGTGCGGACAAGGCGCCCAGCCCGCAGCCTCCGCCCGATCCGCCCTGGGGCGCTGCCGAGGCGCTGCCGGCAGGATCGGTATAGGTCACAACGAGGGTCGCCTGGGCCACGTTGCCGGCCTCATCGCGTCCGCTGATCGTGAATATCGTCGTACCCACCGCGAGCACGGGCGAGGTGAGCGACCAGGCCGTGGTGCCGGTGGCGGTACCGCTGCCGGTGGTCGCGCCGATGCATTGATAGGCGACCCCCGTGATCGAGCGATCGTCGCTCGTAGTCCCTGAGATCAGCACGGTGTCGGTAGCGGACGCATGGCTCCCGGACGTGGTGGGGGTCGTCACGGCGATGGTCGGTGCGGTCACGTCACGGACGATGGTCACTGCATCCATGGCGGTATTCCCGGCCGTATCGGTCGCCGTGACGGTGAGCAGCGAGGAACCTGCGGCGAGCGAAAGCAGCGAAACCGACCACGTCGCTAGGCCGTTGGCACTGCCGGTCGCGCTCGTCGCGCCCGTCAGCGTATAGGAGACGGATTCGAGCCCTGAGCCGTCGGATGCGGTGCCGGTGATGGTCGCGCTGGATGCGCTGGTCACATACGTCGAGGCGGTGGTGGGAGCGGTGATGGCGATGGTTGGTGCCGTGACGTCACGGACGATGGTCACCACATCCGTGGCGGTATTCCCGGCCGTATCGGTCGCCGTGACGGTGAGTAGCGATGAGCCCGCGGAGAGCGTGGGCAGCGAGACCGACCACGTCGTCAAACCACTGGCACTGCCGGTAGCGCTCGTGGCGCCCGTCAGCGCATAGGTGATGGAAGCGAGCCCCGAGCCGTCGGACGCGGTGCCGGTGATGGTCGCGCTGGATAAAGTGGTCACATACGTCGTGGCGGTGGTGGGAGCGGTGATGGCGATGGCTGGCGCGAAAGGATCGTACCTGCCGACGGCGATGTTGGAGAGCAAGGACGGGGTTCCGGCGGCGCTGTTGGCGGCGCCCGTCAGTACGACGCAGCTGACCTCCCCAGGAAGGCCGGGAGTGATGCCGACCGACCAGGAGGCGCCGCTGCCGGTGACCGAGCTCACTGTTCCATTGGTCACCCCGAAGTCTCCAGCCGTCAGTCCGGTGACCGGCGCGGAGAAGGCGATGGTGAACCCCAAAGGGCCGACCCTTTTCGGCAGCGCGGGGGGCGTGACCACGACCGACGGGGGCACGGGGGCACCGCCGACCAAGTAGCGGGCCACGGCGAGATGGTTCTTGCTGGAGCCGAGGATGGTGAGCGCGCCGTTGGCCAGGGCGCATCCCTGCGTCTGGTTGGTCAGGGGGATGAAGAGCTCTCCTCCGGTGCCGAAGGTCCCATCGAGCACCCCGTTGGCAGTGAAGCGGGCGATCGCGAACTCAGAAGTGCGGATGTCATCCGGTCTAGAAGCCGAGCAGGCGATCAGGATCTTCCCATCCGCCTGCAGGGTCGGGATCGCGGGCGAGTGGGCAGATTGTCCGATGCGTGCCTGCGCCTTGCCACCGCTCCCGAAGGTCCCATCCAGCACGCCCGTCGTGGACAGGCGCGCCAGCACCGCGCACCCGACCCCGCCGATGGCGGCGCCGCCGCTGACGATGATCTTGCCGTCCGGCTGGATCAGCACGCCGCCGAGGTACTGGTTGCTGTCCGCGAAATCCACGGTGACGATGCCGGTGCCGTTGAACGAGGTGTCCAGATCGCCATTGGCCAGGTATCGTACGATGGCCAGGAGGTTCTCGGGGTTGTAGTACGACATGCCGGCAGCGATGAGCTTCCCGTCGCTCTGCAGGGCGAGCGTGCGGATCGAGGATTGCCTGCCGATAGTGGTGGAGACCGACCCGCCTGCTTGGAACGTCGTGTCCAGGCTGCCATTCGCCAGACGACGCTGGAGCATGAAATTATTGTCGCTGCCGCCGACCAGGAACTTTCCGCTCGCGAGAGGCAGAAGGGTCCACACGCCAGCCGAGGTGATCTTGCCGGTGGCGCCGAAGGTGGTGTCAGGGGTTCCATCGGCGTTGAAGCGCCACAGGAGGCCGGTCCCCTGGCCAAATCCGCCCATGAGGATCCTGCCATCGCCTTGCACGGCCACCGAGTAAGCGCGGTCATCGATCGGACAGAGGTCGGACAGGAGACGTCCGGCATTGCCGAACGTCGGATCTAGTCTCCCATCGGCTTGAATGCGCGCCAAGGCGATACGCGATTGCCACCCGGTTCCAGCCGGATTCTCGATATCCACCTGCCCCACGACGACCGTCTTACCGTCCGGCTGGAGCGCCATGCCGACGGGTTCCTCCGGCCGGGAAGCGATGATGGCGGTCGCCAGGGCATCGCCGGAAAAGGTTGTGTCCTCCGCCAGCCCGGCGGTGAAGCGCGCCACCGAGGCTCCGGACCCGGGCACGCCTCCGCTCACGATCACCGCTCCGGATGACGTCAGGTGGTAATGACCGGCCGTGATCTGGGCCGATGCCGGTCCTGGAACCGACTCCTTGATCCCGTCGCCATCGTACGCCGGATCGAGTGTGCCAGCGTCCGTCAAGCGCATGAGCGCGAACGAGCAAGGTGCATCGTCTAATTGCGCCAGCACCATCATCCCGCTGGTGCCGGGGATGCGCTGCACCAAGCGTGCGTCGGCGTTCTTCCCCGTGACCTGCATCTGCAGCTTGCCGTCGCCCGAGAAGGTCGGGTCGAGTATGCCCGCGCTGGTGAAGCGCATGAGGGTGGCGAACCCCTGCAGGTAGTCGTCGCTGTACGTGATGCCAGCCATCACGATCTTGTCGTCGGGCATGATCGCCACGCTGCGTGCATAGGCGAGCGGGGGCAGGCGGGTGACGACCTTGCCGGTGGTGTTGAAGGAGAGATCGGGATCACCGACCGGGGTGAGACGGACCACGATCCAGGTCGGGGCCCCGCCGCCGAAGGCGATAATCCGTCCGTCGTCCTGCACGGCGACGCCGGCCAGTTCATAATCGACGATACCGGCCACGGACTCGTCGGTCGTATGGAAAGTCGCATCGAAAGAGCCATCGCTCCCGATCCGATAGAATACCCAGTCCAGGCGTGCCAGGAGGATCTTGCCGTCCGGCAGGATGCGTAGGGCACGGACGTAGGCGCTGACCGGGGTGGGGATGATGCGAAAGCCGGTGCCATTGAACGAGTGGTCGAGCATACCTGACGAGGTCAGGCGCAGGACGAAGTTCCCCTCGAACCCGTCCCTGGTATAGCCGGCGATGACGATCCGCCCGTCTGGCTGCACCGCGACAGACGTTCCTCCTTCGCTATTGCCGATAGTGATCGGCACGGTCACCCAACCGCGGTTGGGGCCGAAGCCGCTGTCCAATGAGCCATCGGCGTTGAAGCGGACGACCGCGATGCCGACGCCAGCCATACCGACGGTGATGACCTTCCCGTCCTCCTGGACTGCCGAGGCGGCGGTGGCCCCCGCCGGAGTGAGATTCAGGTCGAGATAGATGCGACCATCGCCGTTGAACGACGGATCTGGGATCCCGTCGCTGGACCACCCGCGGGAATACGCGCCAGCGAGCGCGATCAGCATCAGACAGGTCAGGATCGACCGGATAGTCTTGGAATCTGACCATGGCGATGATGCGGGGATCGATAAACACATGGTGAGCATGATCGACAGTAGGGGGACATCGGCGAAGGCAATGCAATGCGCAGCATGAATCTAGAGTCCAAGGCCAACGTGGTGATCACCAACCCGACCCACGTGGCCGTCGCGCTGAAGTACAACAAGGTGACCATGGCCGCGCCGATCGTGTTGGCACGCGGTTACGACGAGGTCGCCCAGCGCATCGAAGTACGACAAGGCGATCATGGCCGCGCCGATCGTGCTGGCACGCGGTTACGACGAGGTCGCCCAGCGCATCAAGGCCATCGCCGCCGAGCACGGTATCATCCAGGTCGAAAACATCGCGCTGGCCCGCGCCTTGGCCAAGGAACTCGACGTCGGCGACGCGGTGCCGGTGAAATGGTACCAGGCGGTGGCAGAGATCCTCAGCATGGTCTACAAGCTGAAGAAATCGGCAGCGTAGGTTCGTGGCCCCTGCGCAGACACCGGCTCAGCCTAGTGCCTACATGCCTCGTTAACGCCCGCTCTCCATGATCATCTATTTCTTCACCTTCGGCACCTTGGGCGGGGGCGGCAGTCCTCGTTCCCCGATGCGTTCCTTGCTCAGCGCCACGTCGTCGATCCACGCGACGAAACCGCCGGGTTCGGCCTTCTGGTAGTTGGTCCAGCCAAAGGACAGGCTTGCGAAGACCTCGGGAATCTCCGCCATTTCGAACACCCCTGGGCCTTTGCTCATGGACGCGCCTGGGATCTCGCTGCCGTTGATGAAGAGCTGGTAACTCTGAGTGGCGAAATCGATGTGCCATTCAGCCAGCGTCCAGTCATCGGTGTAGCGATGATCGTACTTGCTGCCGTTGGCGAACTCTGGCCGCTTCCGCGGTTGGACGTTGTAGATGTATTGGAACGTGCCGTTGGGTCCGAACACCGTATCGAGAACCCGCACCTCGATCGCATCCTTGAACTGCGGACTCTGTGCCGAGCCGGATACCAGCGTCGAGTGGATGACCGGGAACTTGCCTTCACCCGTGGGCGTGGGCGTCGGCAACTGGACCTTGAAATAAAGCCGGCCCCAGTGCTCGCCACCGAGTGCGATGAGCAAGGCCTTGTCCTGGGTGGTGATCCGGCGCGCGCCGTTGACCGCCGCCTCCATGCGCAGCGCGCGGCGACCGCTGTGGGCGGCGTCCTCGGCCACGGCGACAGCGCCTTGTTTGGTGAAGCCCTGGGGAACCTGACCGACCTGCGTCTCTTCGAAATTTTCGATCAGCAGGAGAGGGGCCAGCGGCGAGGTCTTGTCAACAGCGGTGGCGGCGATGAAAAAGGTGCAGGCAACAATCGTCGTGGGGCGGAAACAGAGCATAGCGAGGTCCTGGAAGCGGTGGGGATCTCAACACAACCCCAGCGGGAGCTTCGCGTTGTGGGATTTCGAAAGGACCTGAGGAACCGCTGAGTGCGAGGGATCCGAGGCCTACAGCCCGATCTACTCACCGAATCCTCATGTTGTCTGAGGTACAATCGCTGCGTCCTCCATCATGCCAAGGAGCCTTCCATGCCCCTCTCCAACACCCTGCCCCCGCTTCTCATCCTGCTCATTGCCAGCGTGCTGCCCGCCGCCGAGCAAACCGAGGGCGACCGCCAAGGCGCACCACGTCCGCCGTCCGCGGAGAAAATGTTCCAGCACTTCGATGGCGATCACGACCAGACGCTGTCACGTCAGGAATTCATCCATGGCATGGCTGAACTAGTGAAACGGCGCCCGCCGAATGAGGCCGGGGATGGCGATCGACGCCCGAAAGGAGATGGCGAGGGCCACCCGCGCCCGCCCAAGGAAGGTGATGGTGAGCGTCCCCCGAAAGGCGCCGGCGATCACCCGCGCCCGCCCAAGGAAGGCGATGGACATCCGCCAAAGGGCGAAGGAGACCGGCCGCGTCCGTCCAAAGAAGGCGAGGGTCAGCGTTCTCCCAAGGGCGACGTCGACGACCCGAACAAGGACGGCGGTGAACGCCCACGGAAGGAAAGGCCGCTCGAAGGAGCCTTCGCCAAAGCCGATGCCGATCACAGCGGTGGGCTGTCCCTCGCGGAGTTCCGCGTCGCGCTCGAGCACATGCCGCATCCGTCTGGTGGGCGCCCGTTACCGCGCGAAGGTGGCGAGGGTAAGCCAGATCGCCCGCGTCCGCCCAAGGAATGATGAGCGGTCCACATCGCCCTGACTAAGCGGGCGCATAGATGAGACACCGCACCCAGGCTGATTGCCTGCGGTGCGGTATCGTCGGACGTAACCTGCGGATCACTTCCATGTGACCGTCACCGCGCCTTTGCCCGGCGCCACGTCGCAGAGGATCACCCCATCCTGCACCGTGGCGGTAACTTCCCCGCCACCCTCGCGTTTGGCAGTCACCACTTTCGCTGCACCACTGGCGATCACCACGGTCAACGGCACCGAGAAGATCCTTGGCTCCAGCGGACAACTGAGCGTGAAGGTCACCTTCTTAGCTCCGGCGATCGTGGCGCCACCCGTGATCTCCAGTTTCGCCACCATGCGTTCCTGTTCGTAGCGACGGATCACCCCGATGGGGGCGACCCACACCTGGGACTCCTTCGCCTTCACGTAGTCGAGGTGGTCCTTGAACACCGCCCGTCCGGAGAAGGGCAGGTAGCCACTGTCAATGCCGTGGATCATGGCGATCACCAGGCTCTTCTTGGCGATCGCCTCATCGACCCAGGCATTGGCCTTGGCGGCGGTGAAATCAGGGCCGCCGTAGGCCTTGCGTTCACCGCTGGTCGATACCGCGTGCGTGCGCTTGACGATCACTCGTGCCGCGTCGCTCTCGGCGTTGAAGGGATAGCAGAACGTCACGCAGGGCTGGCCGATCTCCTTCTCGATCAGCTGTTGGGCACCGACGATCTCGCCCTCCAGCACCTCTTCCTTCACCTGCGTGAAATTTGGATGGGTCATCGAGTGGTTGCCGATCTCATGTCCATTTTTGCTCAGGGCGCGCCACTGGTCCCAGGAACCGAACCAGCCCTCGGAGCCAGTAGCGGTCTTGCCTGGGTTGATGACGAAAGTTGCCTTCAGGCCAAGGGCGTCGAGCAGCGGGGCGGCCACCGCCGCCTGTTCGCGCTGGCCATCGTCGAAGGTGAAAGCGAAGGCGCCCGCGCGATCACCCTGCCAGGTCGCGATGCGCACGGACTCCTCGGCAGCCACGACGGACCAGGACAGGGTGAGCAGCAGGAGAGAGCGGTGGAGCATCGTATTTCCCAATGATTGCCCATGGGCAACGCAGTTGCTGCTGGAGTGTGACCGGATCTATCCGCCTAACGCTTCGCGCTTTTGCCTTCAGCGCTGGCCTTCGCATTCAGCCACTCCATCCATTTGCCGATCGCGGGCGCGCGCTCCTTGTTGCTGAGCCCGGCATCATACCCCAGGCCGTCCTTCACCGCCGCAAGCAGGGGAGCGAAGGCGTTTTCACGGAGGGGCTTGGCATCGTCGTCCAGCAACGTCAGCAGGGCCTGGAACACGGGCAGGTCGTCGTCGAGATTCCCCAATAGCGGCATGCGAGCGGCGTTCGCCAGCATGGTGGTCGCTCCGCCGCGCTCAGCGAGCGAGCCCTTGGCTTTGACCGCTACCTTGCCCAAAGCGACCTGCGCAGCCTCATAGCGCCAATTGGCGAACATTCCCAGCGCGGTGATCGCGGCCTGGCGAACACCGGCATTCTTGTCGTCGAGCAGTGGGATCAGTCCGGCCACCGTCTGATCCCCGGCGAAGACTCCTTTGGTACAGGCGAGGGCGGCATTCTCACGGACGACGATGGACTCCGATTTGAGCGCTCGTGCGATCACCTGGCCGGTCGCATGGCCGCCGATGCGCAGCAGCTCGCCCCAGGTCTCGGGCTTCTTGAGCGTTGATTCCGCTTTCTTGGCGTCGCTCAGCGAACGCAGGAACCTCTCCTCCTCGGCGGCGAGCGGCAGCTGCTTATGGCGAAGGGCGTCGAGCCAGCGGCAGGCGTCCTCGCGCACGTCGGTATGTTTCAGGATGTCGACGTGGCCACCGCCATCGATCTCGCGGTAGATGTACTTGTAGCCGAGCGCCTGCAGCGAGCGGCGAAGGTTGCGCGAGCCATCGACGCCGACGTCTTTGTCGGCGTCACCATGCACCAGGTAGTATTCGCTCTGAGTGAGTGCCGCCTCCTTGACCGTGGGCGCGGTCGGCGGGTAACCGCAATAGCGGATGATGCCGGCGATGAGATCCTGGTGTTTGCCGCCGAAGTCCGAGACCATCCAGCCGCCGTTGGACATGCCCCAGACGAAGACCCGACGCGGATCGATGGGATAGACCGACTTCACCCAGTCGATGGTCTTCAGCACGTCGCTCTCGTCCTCTTTGGCCCAGCCGGGGCCCTTCGACTTCAGGCTGATGACCAGGTACTGGTCGCTGAGACCGGCGGCCTTCATGCTGTCATAGGCGAAGCTGAAATGGGTCTCGTTGCCGGTGAAGCCATGGAAACACACCAGCAGGCCGAGGTGTTTCTTCTCGGGCAGGTGATCCGGAGCCCACATCAGGTACTTCATGACGAAGGCCTTGGTGGCCGGATGTTTCAGTTCATCGGTGACCTTCCCGGTCTTCAACGGGCGGGGGTGGGTGCTCCAGTCGATCGCGGGTTCGATCAGCCCACCCAGGGCATTGAGCATGACCTCGCCGGCCCGCACGGCGGAGATGGACGCCAACAACAACGCTATGGTCAGCAGACGTCTCATGAGCAACTCCGGAAGGAACAGGGTGCGAACAGCTGCCGAGATCAGCGCGACCAGGCGGCGCGAAATCACTTACGCGTATCGCCCTTGTCGTCGGACGGAGCGAACAGCTCGAGGTACCAGCGGCGCCATTGCCGCATGGGCTCGCGCCGGTCGGCCGACGACGCGGAGGGATCGTAGGCGAAACGTTCAGGTAGGACGCGTGGCAGGGTGCTGATCGCGGCGGCGCGCAGGGAGACATCGTCGTCATCGAGGAGGTACACCAGCAGTTCGTAGATGAGCTGGTTTTCAGGCCCTGGGGAGCAGCGGAACGCGATCGTGGCGGTCAGCGCCCGCACCACGTCCAGCCGTTCTCCAGCGGTATTGCCCTTGGCTCCGGCGAAGCGGCACAAGGCGGTGAGGGCATCCTGGTCGTTCCATCCGGCGCTGCGGACCAACGTCGCGATGACCGCGCTGCGCACGCCGGCATCCTTGTCATCGAGCAGGCCGGCGAGCAGGGTGGCGGCACCCGGTAGGGTGGAGGTCTGCGAGAACAGGCGGGCGGCAGTCGCACGCACGTGTGGGTTCTTCGCCCGCAGCGCCCGCACCAGGATCTTCTCCGCGGGCAGGCCGCCGATCCGCACCAATGTGCGCGCGGCCTCGTCGGTCAGCAGCAGGCGCTCCGCCTCATCCCGGTTGGCGAAAGCCGCGAGCGCCTTGCGATCATCGTCGGGCAGGGGCATGGTCTTGTGGCGCAGGCGCGTCAACCAGCCGGCGAAATCGCGACGGGTGTCCTCATCGCTGAAGACGTCATGGCCGGCGCCGGGGAATTCGCGGTAGACGTAGCGATAACCATTATGGCGCAGGGCGGCGGTGATGCCGCGAGCGTTCTTGACGTTGACGTCCTCGTCGGCGGTACCGTGCACGACGTAGTACTCGAAGCCGGTCTCGGCGGCGTTACCAGGTCGTTTCACCGGCGCTTCGAAGCCATTGCCCCCACACAAAGTGATCACCCCGGCCACCAGGTCGCCATGACGCGAGCCGAAATGGCTGACCATCCAGCCGCCATTGGAGACGCCTTGCAGGACGATGCGTCTGGGGTCGATGGGATAGGTGCGTTTGGCCCATTCGACGAAGGCCAGGACGTTGCTCTCATCGGCCGCGCCCCAGTTCGGTCCCTTGGATTTGAGCGCCGCGACCACCATCGTGACCTCGCCCTGGCTACGCAGAGCGTTGACGATGGGATCGGCCAGCCACTGTTCATTGCCGCCAGCGCCGTGGAAACAGAGCACCAGGCCGAGTTCAGGCCGGCTCGGTAGGACATGCGGCGCACGCAGCGAGTAACGCATCACCAGATCGCCGTCGGCATCCTTCAGCTCGCCATCGAGGCGGTCCATGTGCTGAGCGCGATCCGTCGGCTTGTCGCGTTTGGCCACCTGCATGCCCGTGACCGGCTTGCTGAGAGCGGGGCCGAGGGGCACTGCAGAAGGCGGACGTGCGCTGGAGGGCTCAGCACTCTCGGCAGGGGGATCGGCAGGGAGGTCGGCGAAGAACTGTTCCAGGGTGGTATGGTCCTTGGTCACCACGGGCGGTGGTGTGGTATCGAGCGTCACCGGGTCATCGACTGCTGGCGCCTTGCGGGCCGGTGCGACCGGGGTGGCCATCCTCTCAGCGAGTGGCGCCGACGGCGACTCCGCGCGGCGTTGATTGGTGAGGTGGCCCACCAGCAAGGTGACCAACAGCGCGGCCGCCAGGCCGCTGGCGAACGGTAGCCACCAAGCGGTGCTGCGCGTGCGCCGCGCACGGGTGGTACGCGCCGGCGCCGTGGGCGCGACGGTGGTGCTGATCGGGGTCAAGCCACGGAAGAGTTCGGCGAGATCGCACTCGCGCTCGGCGGCGCGCAGCAGGCGGTCGACCAGCAGGGGGTCCTTCTCCAGCAACTCGCACAGTTCAGCGCGATCCTCTGCACTGGCGCTGCCGCTGACCCAGCGATCGATCAGGCGGTCACTCATGGAAGGCCCGACCCATCTTGCGGCTAACGCAGTCCTCCAGCACACGGCGCGCGCGGCTCATCGCCATGTCGACCGCGTTGGTCTTCATGCGGAAGCGGTCGGCGATGTCCTTGGAGGCGAGCTCCTCCTGATATTTCAGCGTCAGCATCGCGCGCACCCGTTCGGTCAATTCCCCCAGACAGTCCTTGAGCGCGGCGAGGCGGCTGGGCTGCCAATCCGGATCGATCTGCCGTTGCTCGGCCTCGGCGGCGGTCGCTTCGAGTCGTTCGAGCACCTTGTCGCCGAGCGGCAGCATCTGCCGCTTCGAGTTGCGGTAGTGGCGGAACAGCAGGTGGCGGGCGATGCCGCGCAGCCAGGCGCCGAAGGGTTTGTCGCGGTCGTAATTGTGCATGCTGGTGAGGGCCTGGTGGAAGACCTCCTGCACCAGATCGTCAGCGGTCATGCGGTCACCGGTGGCGGCGATGAAGTACGCCGTGAGCCAGCGCTGATTCTGTTCGATCAGTGCGCGTGCCCACAGTTCCTGGTGATCGTCCGCATTCATCTGGGGGCATTTGCCGATGCGGGAGGGGACCTGACAACCGTCCGGGCGAGGCTTGCTGGGGAGTGGTTGGGACACCGCGATCGTGCGCGGGTCCCGGGCTCTGGACCCTCCCGGTTGACCCCTGATGGGCGACACGGCAGCGTGTTTCGCGTGCCCACCACCGCCCTCCTCGCCGCCGCCAGCACTTGCGCCAAGGAGCTGGATCGCCTGCATTTCGCTTCGCCGGTGACCCATGTCTACAATCCGCTGCGATATGCCTGGGAGTTGCACAGTGCCTACCTGCGGCTGGCCGGCACCGGCCCCAAGCGGGTGGTGTTTCTCGGCATGAATCCGGGCCCCTTCGGCATGGCCCAGACCGGGGTCCCGTTCGGAGAGGTCGCCAGTGTCCGCGATTGGATGCAGCTCTCAGCTCTGGTTGGACGACCGGCCAATGAACATCCCAAACGCCCGGTCACCGGCCTGGCCTGCCCGCGCAGCGAAGTCAGCGGCCGGCGCCTGTGGGGCCTGTTCTCCCAGCGCTTCACCACTCCATCCGCATTCTTCGCCGAGCACTTCGTCGCCAACTGGTGCCCTTTGGCCTTCATGGAGGAGAGCGGCAAGAACCGCACCCCCGATCATCTGCCGCCGCGCGAGGCGGCCGCGGTGACCGCGATCTGCGATAAACATCTCCAGGCGGTAGTGCGGGTTCTGACTCCGCAATGGGTGGTGGGCGTCGGCCGTTTCGCCCACCAGGCGGCGGAGCGTGCGCTGACGGGCGAGGCCGTGCGGTTCGCCCTCATTCCACACCCCAGTCCAGCGAATCCGGCGGCGAACAAGGATTGGGCTGGTGCCGCCACCCGGGCCTTGCACGCCCAGGGGGTGTGGCTTCCGGAAGCAGAGAAGGTGACGAAAGCGCGGTGAAAGCAGGATTTCCCGCCTCACCACCCGACCATGACAGGCGTCGGTGCGGCCCGGGGCAGAGAAACATCTTGCGAAATAAAAGTGTCTCATATCTTTCGCCTCCCCACCCACGTACGGGCCGAATGTCGGTTCGAACCTCTGGGGGCTGCAAGAGCGCGCCAAGCCCCGCATTCCTGCACGGAAAAGCACCCGAAGCCTCCCCCACCACGCGTGGATCCGGAAGCAGCCAGGTGCCGATCCAAGTTCTAGGGCCCACATCAGCACCGAGTGCTGGCTGTGACTCCGGTCGCAGTGGGAGAATGATTGTGAAAGAAAAAATCAAGATCCGTCTTGAGGCGTACGACCACCGTATCCTCGACAAGGCCGCTCAAGATATCGCCGATACCGCAAAGCGCACAGGCGCGAAGGTCGCCGGGCCCATCCCGATGCCGACCCATATCGAGCGATTCACGGTCCAGCGCTCACCGCACGTCGACAAAAAGTCTCGCGAGCAGTTCGAGCTTCGGACCCACATTCGTGTCATCGAGATCCTCGAGCCCACGGCGAAGACCAACGATGTGTTCTCAAAGGTCGATGTGCCTGCGGGCGTCGATATCACCATCAAGCAGACGGTGAGGTAAGCCATGCCTGTCGCCATTTTCGGCACCAAAGTCGGCATGACCCGCGTGTTCGAGGGCAACAACTCTGTTGCCGTCACCGTGATCGAATGCTTGCCCAACGACATCGTCGAGCTGAAGACCATCGAGAAGCATGGCCATTCCGCGGTCAAGGTCGCGGTCGGCGCCAAGCGTCGCAAGCCGACCAAGCCGCTCGCCGGCGAGTTCAAGAAGGCCGACGTCGCGCCGCGCCGCTTCCTCCGTGAAGTGCCGGTGCCCGCCAGCCTCAAGGCTGACGAGGTCAAGCCCGGCGTGCGCCTGCAGGTGTCCCTGCTCGACCTGAGCAAGCTGGTCTCGGTCACTGGCGACACCAAGGGTCGCGGTTTCACCGGCGTCATGAAGCGTCACAACTTCAGCGGTCACAAGATGACCCACGGCACCATGGGTCATCGCACCCCTGGTTCCATCGGTTGCCGCATGGATCCGGGTCGCGTCTGGAAGGGCAAGCGTATGGCTGGCCACTACGGCGATGAACAAGTGACCATTTCAAATCTGAAGATCGTATCGATCGACGCTGAGAGCCACCTGGTGGTCATCAAAGGCGCGATCCCCGGACCCAATGGTGGCCTCGTTGCCATCAAGCAGGCTTGAAGAGGGACCGAGCAATGACCCAGATCACCATTTATAACGCCCAGGGCGCCGAGACCGGCAAACTGGAGCTCGACCCGACCCTGCTGGACAAGGCGATCCGTCGCCCGCTGTTGAAGGAGGCGCTCATCGCGCATCTCGCCAGCCAGCGCCAGGGCACGCACAAGACCAAGAAGCGCGATGAAGTCGCCGGTGGCGGCAAGAAGCCATGGAAGCAGAAAGGCACCGGGCGTGCCCGTGCTGGTTCCACCCGCTCGCCCGTCTGGGTCGGCGGCGGCCACGCCAAGACCGTCGAACCGCGCGACTACGCCTACCAGCTGCCCGCTGGCCAGCGCCGCACCGCGCTGCTCTCGGGCCTGCGCTACCGCCTGGAAAAGGGCGGGATCAAGGCAGTCGAAGGCCTCGATACCGGCACCAAGCCGGACACCAAGTCGGTCGCCGCCTTCCTCAAGAAGGTCGGCCTGGCTGGCAAGGGCACGCTGCTGGTCAGCGAAGGCCATCAGGAAGCGCTCTATCTGAGCACTCGCAACATCCCGCGCGCCTCCGTCCTGGAGCGTCGCAATCTCAACGCCGGTACCGTGCTCCAGCACAGCAATGTGGTCTTCACCAAGTCGGCGCTCGACGCCCTGGTGAAAGAGCTGCACGCGGCGAAGAAGGAAAGCGCATGAATCCCTACGAGATCGTCCGCCGTCCCCGCATCAGCGAAAAGACGGTTCATCTGCAGAACAAGCTGAACACGTACACCTTCGAAGTGCACCCGTCAGCGAACAAGATCCAGATCCGCGAGGCCATCAAGGCGCTCTTCAAGGTCGAGGTCCTGGCGGTGAACACCATGAACTGTCGCGGCAAGGAACGCCGCCAACGCACCCGCCTGCCGGGCCTGACCGCGGCGTGGAAAAAAGCCATCGTCAAGGTCGCTGACGGCCAAAAGATCGAGGGAGTCTGATCATGGGCTACCGTAAACTCTTCTCCGGCAGTCCCGGTGCTCGCCACGCGACCATCCCGGACTTCAAGGAAATCACCAAGCACGAGCCGGAGAAGACCCTGCTCGAGAAGCTGCCCTACCACGCTGGTCGTAACAGCACGGGCCGCATCACCTGCTGGCACAAGGGCGATCGCCATGCCCGCCAGTACCGCAAGATCGACTTCAAGCGCTCCAAGCTCGACGTCGCCGGTACCGTGGTCGGCATCGAATACGATCCGAACCGCAACTGCCGCATCGCGCTGGTCCACTACGTCGATGGCGTCAAGGGCTACATCCTGGCTGCCAAGGACCTCGGCGTCGGTCACAAGATCCAGAGCTACAGCGCCGCGGGCGAGCCGGCCATCGGCAACGCCATGCAGCTGAAGCACATCCCCCAGGGTCTCAACGTGCACAACGTCGAGCTCCAGCCCGAACGCGGCGGCCAGCTCGCCCGCTCGGCCGGCACCTTCGCCCGTCTGATGGCGGTCGATGGCCAGTTCGCGATCATCGCCTTGCCTTCGGGCGAGCTGCGTCGTGTCGCGTCGAACTGTCGTGCGACCATCGGTGAGATCGGCATGTCCGACGCCAACGTCCGCTCGATCGGCAAGGCCGGCCGCAACCGCTGGATGGGCATCCGCCCGACCGTGCGCGGCAACGCCATGAACCCGGTCGCGCACCCGCTGGGTGGTGGCGAAGGTCACTCGAACGGCGGCCGTCAGCACTGTACCCCCTGGGGTGTGGTCGAGGGTACCAAGACGCGCAAGCACAAGAGTCGTAGCAATGTGTTCATCATCCGCCGTCGCGACGGCAAGACCCTGACCGCGGAGTAATACAGACATGAGCCGCAGCTCCCGCAAAGGTCCCTACGTGGACATCAAGCTTCTGACCAAGATCGAGAAGCAGAAGACGGACAACGTGCGTACCCCGGTCAAGACCTGGGCCCGCGCCTGCACCGTGGTGCCCGACTTCATCGGACACACCTTCGCCGTGCACAACGGCAAGAGCTTCACCCAGGTGTTCGTGACCGACAACATGGTCGGCCACAAGCTCGGTGAGTTCTCCGTCACCCGTCGCTTCACCGCGCACGGTGGCGACAAGAAGCCGGGAGCGGTCTAAGCCATGAGCGCCATCCAGTACACCGCCACCAGCAAGAACGCGCGCATCAGCCCGACCAAGGTCCGCCCGTCGGTCGACCTGATCCGCGGCAAGCGCGTCGAAGACGCCCTCAACATCCTGCGCTTCCAGGACCGCCGCGGTTCGGTGATGTTGCGCAAGGTCGTCGAGAGCGCGGTCGCCAATGCCGCCAACGTCGGCGGCGTCGATCCGATGGAGCTGACCGTGGTCGAGGCCCGCGTCGACTCCGGCTTCAGCATCATGCGCTTCCGTCCCGCTTCCCGCGGCCGTTCGGCGACGCGCGAAAAGCAGTGCAGCCATATCCGCATCGTCGTAGCCAAGATCTGAGAGGGAAACGACCATGGGCCATAAGATCAATCCACTTGGTTTCCGCGTCGGTATTACCGAGCCTCACCGCTCGGTCTGGTACGCCAAGGGACCGAAGTACAGCCAGCTGGTGGTGCAGGATTATAAGATCCGCACCTACCTGAAGGACCGCTTCGCCTCCGCCTCGATCGAGAAGATCGTCATCGAGCGCAAGGCCGACCGCATGACGGTCATCCTGTTTGCCGGTCGCCCCGGTGTCATCATCGGCAAACGCGGCGCTGAGATCGAAGCGTTGACCAAGCACCTCGAGGGCCTCGCCGGCCAGAGCGTCAAGGTCAACATCATGGAAGTGCGCAAGCCGGACGTCAGCGCCCAGCTGGTCGCCGAGAACGTCGCCGAGCAGCTCGTCCGCCGCGGATCCTTCCGCCGCGCCATGAAGCGCGCGGTCGAGAACGCCATGCGCGAAGGCGCCAAGGGCTGCAACGTCAAGATCAGCGGTCGTCTCGGCGGCGCCGAAATCGCCCGTGTCGAAAACGACATGCAGGGCAGCGTGCCGCTCAACAGCCTCAACACCAAGATCGACTACGGTTTCGCCATCGCCAAGACCGGCTACGGCGTCATCGGCGTGCGGGTGTGGGTCAATCACGGCAAGTATGCCGATCTCAAAAAGGAAGGGTGATCTCCCATGGCCCTGATCCCATCGCGCGTCAAGCGTCGTAAGCCACATACCCGCGGCTATCGCCTGAACCACACTGCGACCCGCTGCAACACGCTCGCCTTCGGCGACTTCGGCATCCAGGTGCTGCAGTCCGGCAAGATCACGCAGCGCCAGATCGAAGCGGCCCGTGTCGCCGCCGGTCACTACCTCGGTCGCATCGGCAAGATGTGGCTGCGCATCTTCCCACACACCCCGGTCACCAGCCACCCGGCCGAATCGCGCATGGGTTCGGGCAAGGGCGAGGTCGACCACTGGATGGCCCACGTCGACGCCGGCACCGTGATCTTCGAGTTCGCCGGCATCAGCGAAGACCAGGCGCGTGAGACCCTCCGCCGCCAGGCCTTCAAGCTGCCCCTGAGAACGCGCATGGTCTCGCGCCAAGCCAACGCCTGAACTGGAACTAAAGTCATGAAGAAAACAGCCAAAGCGGAACTGCGGGTCAAGCCGGTGGAAGACCTCCAGGCCATGGCCAAGTCTGCCCGCGAGACCCTGATGAAGGCGCGTTTCACCAAATCGGTGGAAGGCAAGGCCATCACCATCCAGCAGCGCGAACAGCGTCGCCAGGTGGCCCGTCTCGAAACCATGATCTCTGAGAAGCAGGCCACCAAGGCCGGAGTCGCGAAATGAACATCGACACCAACAGCGCCGTTGCCGAATCCCAGGACCTGCGCGGCGACCGTAAGCGCGTCATCGGCGTCGTGGTGAGCGACAAGATGGCCAAGACCCGCGTGGTCGCCGTCACCGAGCAGTATCGCCACCCGATGTACGGCAAGTACCTCAAGCGCACCCAGAAATTCCACATCCACGACGAGACCAACGACAGCAAGATGGGCGACAAGGTGCTCATCATCGAGACCCGCCCGCTGTCCAAGACCAAGCGCTGGCGCCTGATGAAGGTGCTCGAACGCGCCGTCTGATCGTCGCCTGACGAACCGTTTCCGGCCTCCTGTCCCGATCCAGCACCACGAGAGCGAAAGCAGATCCCATGATTCAGATGCAGACCTACCTGGATGTGGCCGACAACAGCGGCGCCAAGAAGGCGATGTGCATCAAGGTCCTCGGCGGCAGCCACCGCCGTTACGCCCACGTCGGCGACATCATCGTCGTGGCGATCAAGAAGGCGACGCCGCAGTCGGAAGTGAAGCAGAAGGCCGTGTGCAAGGCGGTCATCGTCCGCACTGCCGCCCCCATCCGTCGTGAGGATGGCAGCGTGGTGCGCTTCGATACCAACGCCGTGGTCCTTATCGACAAGGACGAGAACCCGGTCGGCACGCGCGTGTTCGGGCCGGTGGCGCGCGAGCTGCGCGGCCGCAACTTCATGAAGATCGTCTCGCTCGCTCCTGAAGTCATCTGATCAGCTAGCTGAACTGACGACCCAGACGCCGCTACCCAAAGTCGAACCGGAACCCCGCCATGCCCTCCAAAGTCAAGCTCCCCAAGCCAGATAAGCAGCTGAAGTCGCACGTTCGCACGGGTGACAAGGTCATCGTCCGCAGCGGCGACAACAAGGGCAAGACCGGCACTGTGATCAAGGTCTTCGTGCAGGATCAACGCGCCCTGGTCGAAGGCGATGCGGCGATCTACGACACCAAGCACGTCAAGCCCAACCCCCAGGCCGGCGTCGAGGGCGGCCGCATCCAGCGCCTGCGCCCGATGCACATCAGCAAGCTCGCCCTGGTCGATCCGACCACCAACAAAGCCACCCGCGTCCGCCACGAACGCACCGATGCCGGTCTCGTACGCGTGGCCAAGAAGTCCGGCCATAAGTTCACCGCGACGCGCTGAACCACCCGCCCGACCTCCCGACGATAACGCAGAAGAGAACAGCCATGACCACCGCCACTGCCGTGCAGAAGACCACCCGCGAACGGTACCAGGACATCCTGCCCGAGATCCTCACCAAGCACGGCGTCGTCAACAAGATGGCCGGCCCGCGCATCGACAAGATCTCGCTCTCGATGGGCGTGGGTCGCGCGATCGCCAACGGCGAGATCCTCAACGTGGTGTCGGAACACCTGACCCAGCTCGCCGGCCAGAAAGTCACCGTGACCAAGGCCAAGAAGGCCGTCGCCAACTTCCGTTCGCGCATCGGCGTCAAGATCGGCTGCCGGGTCACCCTGCGCGGCGAACGCATGTGGGCGTTCCTCGACAAGCTCATCTACCTCGCCATTCCCCGCATCAAGGACTTCCGCGGCATCAGCCCCAAGGGCTTTGACGGTCGCGGCAACTACAGCCTTGGTCTCGGCGAACAGGCGCTCTTCCATGAAGTGACGTTGGACAAGCTGGAACACAACCAGGGTCTCAACATCACCATCGGCATCAAGAATTCGACCGACGCCTCATCCTTCGACCTGCTCAAGGCACTCGGCATGCCTTTCCGCGAGCAGGCGGCCAAGAAGTAACCTGAGAAAAGAGCGAGATACCGTCATGGCAAAGAAGAGCCTCGTCGCCAAGAACCAGCAGCGCGCCATCCAGGTCGCGAAGTACAAGGACCGCCGCGTCGAACTGCGTTCGCGCAGCAAGGACCTCAAGCTCACGCTTGAAGAGCGCATGGAAGCCCGTGCCGCCTTGACCATGCTGCCGACCAACAGCTCGCCGACCAAGCTGCGCAACCGCTGCCAGCTCACTGGCCGTACCCGCGCCTACCTGCGCAAGTTCGGCGTCTGCCGCAACGCTTTGCGCCTGTTGGCGCACCAGGGCGATCTGCCCGGCGTGACCAAGGCTTCCTGGTAATCCAGCCAGCAAGCGCTGCCCGCCTTCCGCCCTTATCTTGCGCACCTAACGCACCCCGGACCTGAACATGAGCTGCACCGATCCTATCGCCGACATGCTGACCGTGATCCGCAATGGCCTGCTGGCCAACAAGAACACCGTCACCGTGCCCCACTCGATCATCAAGACCGGCATCCTGCAGGTCCTGAAGACCGAGGGCTACATCATCAAGTTCGACGTGCTCGACACCAAGCCGGCCCGCACCATCAAGGTCGGTCTGAAGTATGGTCCGCACGGCGAATCGGTGATTACCGAGATCCGCCGCGTGTCGACCTCCGGTCGTCGTGCCTACACCGGTGCGGCCAGGATCGCCCCGGTCATCCGCGGTTTCGGCATCACCATCCTGACCACGTCCCGCGGCGTGGTATCTGACCGAGATGCCCGCAAGCAGAAGCTCGGCGGCGAAGTCCTCTGCGTCGTCAAGTAAGCTAAGGAAACACCATGAGCCGAATCGGTAAAGCACCTGTCACGCTGCCCAAGGGCGTCGAAGTCAAAGTGAACGGCCAGCAGGTCGTCTGCAAAGGCCCGAAGGGCTCCCTCAGCCTCGCCCTCTTCGAAGGCATCACCGCCACCGTCGACGGCAGCAATGTGGTCTTCGCCCGCAAGGACGACACCAAGCCCCTGCGCGCCATGCACGGCACCAGCCGCGCTCTGCTCAGCAACATGGTCGAAGGTGTGACCGCCGGCTTCAGCAAGAAGCTCGAGATCGTCGGCGTCGGCTACAAGGCCGTGATGCAGGGTAAGACCCTGGCGCTCAACGTCGGCTTCGCCAACACCATCGTGGTCGCCATTCCCGACGGCGTGCAGATCAAGCTCTCGGACCCGACGCACGTCGAAGTCTCGGGCCTCGACAAGCACCTCGTCGGCCAGGTCGCCGCCAACATCCGCGCCGCGCGCAAACCCGAGCCCTACAAGGGCAAGGGCGTCCGCTACAGCGATGAGGTCGTGCGCCGCAAGGCCGGCAAGTCCACCGCCGCGGCCGGCAAGAAGTAATCACCCAAGCGTCGAGCTGGAAGAGGAGTCAGGGTCATGGAAAAGAATCGCGCCAAGTGGTCTGCTATCGCCACCAAGAAGCTGCGCATCCGCAAGAACGTCCTCGGTACGACCGAGCGTCCGCGCTTGTCGGTGTACCGCAGCGAGAAGCACATCTACGGCCAGGTCATCGACGACCTCAGCGGCCGGACCCTGCTCTCGGCCAGCACCGTCCAGGCCGACCTGGTCAAGCAGGTCGAAACTCTCAGCCCGATGGATGCGGCCAAGGCCGTGGGCGAAGCGCTTGCGACCAAGGCCTTGGCGGCCGGCGTCACGCAGGTGGTGTTCGACCGCAACGGCCGTCGCTACGGTGGCCGTCTGAAGGCGCTGGCCGATGCGGCGCGCGCCAAGGGCTTGCAATTCTAAGAGTCTATCTAGTCTCCCAACCCCCCTCAAAGCAACTAGCGGATCGCGCCTAAGCGCGCTCATCTCGTAGCAAGGACAATCGGTTATGGCTAAAATGCGTGGTGGCCCGAGTACGGGTAGCAACAACGGTCCCGCTGGCGGCGGCGGCAAAGGCGGCCCCGAGGGCGGCGGTGATCGCGGTCGTCGCGGTGATCGTCCACCGGCGCAGCGCGAGCCGCGCAGCAAGCTCTACACCGAGGACGTGGTGAAGATCAATCGCTGCGCCAAGGTCGTGAAGGGTGGCAAGCGCTTCAGCTTCGCCGCCTTCGTGGTCCTGGGCGACGGCAAGAACAAGGTCGGCTTCGGCAAGGGTAAGGCGAAGGAAGTCGCCAGCTCGATCGATAAGGCCGTCCGCGATGGTGAGAAGGTCGTGCGGTCGTATCCGATCGTCAACGGCACCATCCCGCACGAGGTCGAAGGTCGCGCCGGTTCCGCCAAGGTCCGCCTGATTCCTGCTTCGGAAGGTACCGGCGTCATCGCGGGCCGTTCGGTGCGCGCGGTGCTGCAGAAGGCCGGGGTCCATAACATCCTGACCAAGGCCTACGGTAACCACAATCCCGTCAATCTGATCCGTGCGACCATCGACGCGCTCTCGCGTCTGCGCACCAAGGAACAGTACGAGCAACTGCGAGGGGTCCAGCTGTGAGCCTGAATGACATCACTACGGCCGAAACCGGCCGCCAGCCGCGCAAGCGCGTTGGTCGCGGTATCGGTTCCGGCCTCGGCAAGACCGCGGGTCGCGGCTCCAAGGGCGAAGGCTCGCGCACCGGCGGCAAGAACCGGGGTCCGCTCTTCGAAGGCGGCCAGTTCCCCTTCTGGATGCGCCTGCCCAAGCGCGGCTTCTCCAATGCCGTGCACAAGGTGGTCTACCAGGCCATCGACCTGACCCGCGCCATGACCCGCGTCACCGGCAAGGATCTGACGCTCGATGCGCTGATCAAAGCTGGCCTCGCCCGTCCCGGCGAAGGCATCAAGTTGGTCGGCAAGGCCGAGGTCAAAGCCAAGTACAACGTGACCGTCAATCGCGTCACAGCGTCTGTGCGCTCGGCCATCGAAGCCGCTGGTGGCACCGTCACCGAGCTGGATCCGCGCGAACCCGCGGCCGCTGGGAAGTAATCAGTCATGGCCGCCACCCCCACCACCTTGTCGGATGATCCGAGCGAGAGCCCAGTTCGTGAACTGGTGCGTCGCTTCCTGATCACGCTGTTCCTCGGGGTGGTGATCTATCGACTCGGCATCTTCATCCCCATCCCTGGGGTCGATGTGCTGCTGCTCAAGGCCAAGGTGGCCGGTTCGGGTGATGGCGACGTGCTCAGTTCGATCATCGCCTTCGCCGACATGTTCAACGGCGGCGCGATCATGAATGCGTCGATCTTCGGCCTGGGCATCACGCCCTACATCAGCGCCTCGATCATCCTGCAATTGCTGACCTATTCGATGCCGGCGCTCAAAGCCATCCAGAAGGAAGGCGAAGGCGGTCGGCGCAAGATCAACCAGTATACCCGCTATGCGACTCTGGCCATCTGCTCGGTGCAGGCCGTCCTCGCCGCCATCGCGCTGACCAACATCACGCACAACGATCTGCCGCTGGTCACCATGACCAACAAGACCCTGTTCGTCGCCCAGGCCGCGGTGGTGATCACCACTGGCAGCATGATCCTCCTGTGGATCGCCGAACAGATCACCAAGTTCGGCATCGGTAACGGGGTGTCGGTGGTGATCATGGTCAGCATCCTCTCGGCTCTCCCCGCCGCCTTCATCGGTGGCGATGCCGGCCTGCCCTACTATCTCGGCCTGATCCTGGTCTCGCTCGGCATCATCGCCGGCATCGTGGTGGTGGTCCAGGCGGTGCGTCGCATCAACCTTGAACAGCAGCGCCGGGTCCAGGGCAACAAGGTGTATGGCGGCGCCCAGACGTCACTGCCGCTCAAGCTCAACCAGGCCAACGTCATCCCGGTGATCTTCGCTCAACCGGTGATGATGGCGATCGGGTTGCTGGTCGGCTGGGCGCTCTCGGGCTGGGGCCTCGGCCATCTCTTCGACTGGGGTACCCCGCTCTATCGGTACCTCTTTGCCGCTCTGATCATCGGCTTCACCTTCTTCTACATCTCGATC
>JANPIY010000931.1:0-1840 GCA_031425255.1 Planctomycetota bacterium | reverse complement strand
CACGCCGATCGAGCGGGTGATCTGGCAGCAGGAAGAGGGCGCGTTCGGCAAGCTCTCCGGCATGTTCATCATCGGCCACGGCATGTGCGGCCCGACCATGATGGCGTTTGCCGGCGAGGACGAGAAAAAGAAATATCTGCCGCCGCTGGCCTCAGGCGAAAAGATCTGGTGCCAGCTGTTTTCGGAGCCGGCCGGCGGATCCAACGTCGCGGGATTGCGCACCCGCGCCGAGAAGCAGGGCGACAACTGGATCGTCAACGGCCAGAAGATCTGGACCTCGGGCGCGCATTATTCCGACTATGGTCTCCTCATCACCCGCACCGACCCCAATGTGCCGAAGCACAAGGGTCTGACGATGTTCCTGATCCCGATGGACACACCGGGGATTCGCGTCGACCCCGTCCACACAATGGCGACCGAACGCACCAACGCCACGTTCTACGACGACGTGCGCGTCGGCGACGACTGCGTGCTCGGCGAGGTCAACGGAGGCTGGCACGTGATGAGCGTCGCCCTGTCCTACGAGCGTGGCGTCATGGGCGGCACCAATCCCGGCGTCCCGCTGCTCGAGCACACCGTTGCCTGGGCGCAGGAATCCGGGCGGATGGCCGAGCCGGCCGTGCGCGAGAAGCTGGCCCGGGTCGCGATCGACAACCACGTGTCCGCGCTGCTCACCCAGCGTTCAGCTTGGATCGCCGCCTCGGGCGGTCTGCCCGGGCTGGAGGGCTCGATGACCAAGCTGTTCGCCAGCGAGGCGTACCAGAAGGCGACCCGGTGGTTCCAGGAGATGGCCGGCGCCGAAGGTCTGTTGCAGATGCAACAGACCGGAGCCGCAGCCGGTGGCTGGATCGAGTACGACGCCCGCCACAGCCCGGTCACCACGATCTACGGCGGTACCACCGAGATCAACAAGAACAACATCGCCGAACGCCACCTCGGTCTGCCCCGCGCTCGACGCTGACCACCGGACATCGAACTTCAGGTGTTGAACGTCAGGTGCTGAGTGCTGGGGCATCGGAGAAGTCGACGACCTCGTCGATCGGCGCCGAGCGCTCCCACATGATGGCCGAGATCACGACGATCACGACCCAGACAATGCTGACGACATAGGTCCAGCTGAGCATCGCGAGGGCGATGCCGACCCCTCCGAACCCGCGCCCGTACCAGCTGAACCAGCCCGGCAGGATGACGAGTGACAGCACCCAGAGGGCCGTACTGCCGATCATCCCGAGGATTGCCCCTGGGCGGAGATCGATGTGGGCAAGCGGTTTGTCGAGGAGCAATCGTGGTGTCATCACCCAGAACCAGTAGTTCATCACCATCACGACCGGGATGGTTGCAACGTAGATCCAGTTGCCGTGACGGGCCGGGAGACCCTGCAGGATCTGGCCGAACGCGAACGTACCGAAGACGAGAACGAACCAGGCGGCGCCGCGGACCGGCCCGCGCCAACCGCGGTAGTGCCTGACGTTCCAGGCATCGGCGAACGTGCGCTGGAACACCGACGCGACGTCGAACCCGCTGAGGGCGAACGAGCCGACCGCGATGAACGAGGCGACCTTGATGACGTTGCGGGTCGGTGGGAAGGCACCGCGGACAACAGCGGCGGTCTCACCGTTGAGGCGGAACTGCTCGATGAAGACCTGGCTCAGCGAGATCCGGTTGCGGATGCGGGACACCAGTGCAAAGGCGATGATCATCAGCGGGATGATCGAGATGAACAGGTTGAATGCCATCAGCATCGCCTTGCGGATGCCGTCGATCTGGAAGAAGCGGCGGATGATCGAGGTCGGGATGCTGATGCCGCGCGTCGCGATCAGCCGTTGCCGACGTGACAGCT
>JANPIY010000930.1:0-6606 GCA_031425255.1 Planctomycetota bacterium | reverse complement strand
GGCCGCGCGCTCAAGTACCAGAAGGTCCCGCACAACCGCCTGCTGCTGTCCCTGGCCCACGGCTTCGGCCACCGCCTGGACACCTTCGGCAATCCGGACATGTGCAAGGACGGCGTGCTCCACCAGCTCACCTGAGCCCGCCACCCGGCGGGTGCCGACTCACCAGGTGATGGTGATGGGATTCTTGAGATAGCTGCCAGGCGCAGTCTGCGCCGGATCGAGGAGGTAGGTCTTGAGCGTCGCGCAGGCGATGAGGATCGGGATGCCCGTCTCGTCGGCCCCGATCACCAGCGCGTCCTGCGCCCCCACGTCGCGTAACTTGGCAATGTTCGCCGGATCAGCGTTGACCTTGTCGAGCATCGCCAGCGGCTGGATCCTGACCTTCATTACCGCGCCGTAGCGGTTCTGGTACTGCAGATCCTTGGCGTGCTGCATGAGCGTGGCGAGAAATGGGATGAGCTTGGGATTGTTGGTCATGGCTCTCAGCCACTGGAAGCGGGTGCGGGCGGCCTTGCAACCACCACGACGGCCGGATCAACGTAGTGAGAAGAAGGACACCCTGTCACAGAGCCCCCCGAGAGCACAGAAAGCCGCTCGGTGCAATCGCTGGCCTCCTGCCTGGCCGCCACCGCCGCGGGCCTGGTCATCGCGCGCCCGGACCCCGCCGGACCGCTGCCGCATTACGGCGTGGTCGGTATCGGCGCGGCGGTGGCCACCGTTATCGCCATGCTGCTCACGCCCAGGCGGGTACCGCGAAGTTGAGGGAAAGCTTGTTCAGTAATTAATCACCGTTCCAGGTTTGGAATAGCGCGGCGCATGAATTGATCGAAAAGCGGTACCGTGAATGCCAGATCTCCATGGGCGGGGCTGAAAATCATTCCCTTGGTTATGAGCTTGGCACGCACAGGCCCTAGGCTGGATACCTTCACCTTGAGGATGTCGGCGATCTGAGCGATGCGGTGGGCATTTGCACCCAACTCTGCCATCGCGCGCAAAAAACGCTTCTCGCTGGGGGTCAAGCGATCAAAACGGACGCGGAAGAAATTTTCATCCAGCCGATCGATGACCGTCGGTGTCGCGGCCCTGACAATGTCGATGGTGATCAATGGGGTCGGTGCATGATTCCATGCTTGATAACCCCATTCCTGGAGGAAATACGGATATCCCACGGTCAGACGGTAGATCTCGTCCAAAGCTTTCTTCTGGAATTCAGCTCCCGCAGCTCGGGCGGGATCCTGCAGGGCTTTGGCTGAATCTGCGGCTGACAACTCACCGATGTCGGGAAAAGCGAAGAGGCGTTCGGCATAGGACTTCGATTCCCCGGCAAGACCGGGAAGAATGGGCAATCCGGCGCCGATTAGCACCATCGGCAACTGTCGCTGTTGGATCCGGTGCATGGCCATAATCAGTGCGCCCAGCTCCTTCTGTGAAAAATATTGGACTTCGTCGATGAGCAGTGAGATGGCGGTATTGCGGTCCTGTGCTGCTTCCGCCACCGCAACAAAGAGGTTGGGGAGATCCACCTCGATGTCGCCGCTGTCGGCAGAGCCCGCCTCGGGATCAACGTCCAAGCTGAGTGCGACATCCTGGTATTCGACTTTGATAGTGCCGACAAAACTGCGCAGCACGGAAAGGGCTCGCTTGACCTTGTGGCCGACCCCTGCCATGCGATTCAACTCGTATAAGACCGTCCGCAGATGTGGCGCCAGGAACGGGGCCAAGCGCTTACCCTCATGCGCTTCGACCATGAGGACGCGATACCCCTGTGCCGTCGCCTTGCGCATGATCTCGTTGAGCAAGACCGTCTTGCCGACACCCCGCAAACCGGTGAGAAGCATGCTCTTCTCCGGTTTTCCTATGCGGACACGGCCTAGCAGCACATCGGCTTGATGCAAAATGGGTTCACGTCCCACCAGTTCTGGTGGAGGTGCTCCAGCGCCAGGGGCAAACGGATTGGTGATAGGATCCATGAGCGTAGCAATCTATACAGATGTATACCTGATATCAAGTATAGTCACTTACACATAGCTACAGACTCACGGTTGGTTTCCTATCAGGTCACGCAACTCGCCCTCCGCTGAGATCACACCACCCGTCGTATCGGTGATGGTGGCGTTCGTCTGATAGAGCCGGCCCGCCACGATTCCCGACAGCGGGATGGTGACCGTCCCCTGGGTATTCCCGGCGACCGTCAGCGAGCCGTTGCCAGCGTCGGCGAAAAAAGCGGTGGTCGCCGTAGGCGCGGTGTACTTGCCGTCGATGAGCGCGCGCTCGCCAGTCAGGCTCACGGCCCACGTCACCGTCTGCGGCTGTGGCGACTGGTTCGATACCACCACCTGCACCGCGGGCTTGCCACCCGCGACCGCGGGCTGCGCCTTGACCTCGACCGCCAGCCGGCCGGTGAGCACCGGGCGCACGCTGGTTTCGCTGGTGACCGCGCCATCGGCGGTGACGCGCACGATGAGGTCGCCCTCCCGCGCCAGGCTGGCCTCGGGCGAGGTGACGCTGAAGCGCAGGGGTTGCTGGGCATCGCGCGTCACGGTCCAGCCCAGAGGCGCGAGCACGCTGACCGCCTGGGGGTCGGCGCTGCTGACGAGATCGATGGTGCCGGCGGCGCCACGCATCAAGCGCAGCGGCGCGGCGGTGACCGCCAATGGCGCGCTGGCGAGCTGCTCCGGCAGCGTGGCCGGCCCATCGTAGGCGATCAGCAGCGGATCACTGGAGAGTCCCAGGCCGATGCCCGTGCCGCCGGCCTGGAGGGTCGAACGGCGGCCGTCGATGCGCACCACCTGGACCTCCTTAGCCCCTGTGAGCGGCAGGAACACGTCGCTACGGCCGGCGTCCTTCCACAGAACGGCGAAGCACCTGCCGGCCTCGTTGCGCCACAGGACGCCATGCTGGCCGTCGGCCCATGACTTCTCATCGCAGAACTTCTTCTCGAGGATGCCGTTGATGAGGTTGTAGCACATCACCGCATCGAGCCGCGCGGCATAGGCGTTGTAGCGGCTGTCGAACATGTTGAAGGAATCGCCCGAAGTGCCGAGCGCCTTGCCGTCGGGATCCGGATAGAGCAGGTCGAACCAGTTCATGTTGGCGCCGCCCTCGGCAAAGAACGCGGCGAACTTTCGCGCCATGTCGGCCGAGACGAACTGGCGCGTCAGCCCCTGCGAATTGAGGCCGATCTCGGTCGACCACAGCGGCTTCTCGCACTTGTATTTCTTCATCAGCGCGCGGTATTCGCGGATGGTGCGCCTGATGTCGGCGGGCGTCTCATAGATGTGGAAGTCGAAGACGTCGCACGCGTCCTGATAGCCGCCCTGGAAGTACTCCTCGTTGGGCTCGACCGCGGTGGCGATGACGATGGTGTCGGGGGCGATCTTCTTGATCTCGTCATAGGCGATCTTGTAGGCCCTGATCTGCTGCAGCACCTGCTCGCCCTTGCCGTGCGGCTCGTTGCCCAGGTTGATCATCAGCGGCTTCGGCTGGTGGTTGCCGAAGTTGGCGAACCAGGAACGGATCGCGCCGCGGATGTTGTCCTCGACCGTCCACGCCTCCCAGCCCTTCTGCCGGTACTCGATGCTGTGCAGGTTCGCCGGGCAGCCGGTGAGCACCGCCGCGCCGAGCTGCGCCACCTGCTCGATGCGCGGGGCCTCGGCCTTGTACGGCGGCTTGGGCTCGACGTGCGCCCACAGGCCGATGATGCGGAAGCCGAGGCGGTCGGAGAGCTCGATGTAGGCGGGGATGCGGTTGTCCCAGTCGCGCGCGGTGAACGGGATCTGCGCTGGAGTGAACGCCTTCGACGGCGCCTTGGGCAGGATGGCAAAGCCGGCGCTGTTCTTGAATGGCTCGTGGTCGGCGAGCGGCACCTGGGCGTGGAACTCGTAATAGCGCCCGATGACGAGCGGTGCGTCCTTGAGGTCGACGCTGGCGCGGTAGCGCAGGCGGTTGCCGTTCTTGCCGTCCTCGCTCACCGTCACGCTGGGGCTCGCGGTCTGCTCCGCGCCCCAGTAGTCGCGCACGGTCCACCTCAGCACGCGCTCAGCGTCGCTGAGCTTACGCGTGGTCTCGACCGTCAGCGCCCAGGTGTGGGCCTCGCCCGGCATGAGCAGGTTGCCCGCGGCGGAGGACTGCAGCACCAGACGGTCGACGGCCGGCAGGCGGCGGCGGACGTCGACCGGCTTGGCGGTGAGTGCGTCGAGGCGCGCGGTGCCGATGGTCTTCTCCAGGCGCAGCATGAAGCGTCCGGCGGCGCTGCGGAACGGCGCGCGCACCTGCTTGCGCACCACCTGCCACGGCTTGGCCCCGTAGGCGACGCCGAGCTCGAAGGATTCGATCACTGCGCCGCCAGCGTCGAGCGCCTCGAAACGCAGCGCGGCGCAGTACGACGCATCGGGTGATTCCAATTCAACGGCAACCGCACCGCCGACCTCCCACACACCGGGGGCGACGGGGAACGAGGAACTGGTGAGTGAGCAGGGTTTCTCGCGCTCTGCCGCGCTGCGCGTCAGCACCGCGCAACGAGCGCCCTGGAACGCGTCCTGCGCCGCCACCGCGACCTGGCCTTCGCTGCGCCAGCCGGCAGGCAGCGCGCTCGCCGCCTCGAAATCGCCGGACCACGAGGTGGTGCCCGCGCGGACGCTCGCGACCAGGCCCGCGACCCACATCGACACGTCCTCCTTGGGCCGGCCGCCGAGGATGACGATGGTGCGCAGGATGCCTTCCCAACCATCGGGCCGATTCTTGGCGCCGCCCCAGCTCTCGTATTTGGTGATCCCCTGTACCGCCTCCGCGGTGCCGCGTTTCTCGAAGAACCGCTGGATGGGAAAGCTGACCAGGCGCCAGTCGTCGGTCGGTTTATCGAAACCGAGGCTGATCTGGTGGCAGCGATCGCCGTCGTCGATCAGGCGCAGGGTCAGGCGATCGACTTTGGGCGCCTTCAACCAGAACGACACGCTCTCGACCTCCAGCTTGAGCTGGCTGACCTCGCGGCTCATCGATACGTAGTTGCCGCCGGCGCTCAGATCGGAGACCAGGCGCAGGCTCGGCTTGCCATCACGTAGCACTGCGGGATCGGCGGTGAGTGAACCCTTGGCCCCTGGGAATTCCTGGCCGTTGTCGAATTTCCAACCGCTGATGGGGGCCGCCGGATCGATCAGGGGAACTTCATCGCCGAAGAGGGCCCCGATGGTCAGGAACAGGACGAGCATGGGCAGACGACGCACGGTGGACTCCTCGACGATGGAACGCAGTCAGATGCCCGCATGACGGACACTGGCAAACGCTCAAGCGTTGAGGCTGTGACCCGGCGAGCAGCGCAGCCACGTCGTGGTTGCGCTACCATGACGTGGCCGGCTTCAGATCGGCTGACCGGTGATGTACTGTTGGAGCGTGGCGATGGCGCCCTCCTGTTCGGCGATGGTGGTCTTCACCAGGTCACCGATGGAAACGATACCGACCAGTACCCCCTGCCGCCGCACCAGCAGATGACGTACCTGGCGATCGGTCATCAGGGTCATCGCGGTGTGGATGTCGTCATCCCAATCGACTTCCTGTTTGGTGTGCATGGCTTCGCGCACCGGCGTATTGATGACCGCACCGGCGTCGCTGGCCATGCGCAAGACCACGTCGCGTTCTGATAAGATGCCGATGATCACGCCATCGCTGCAGACGGCGAGGGATCCGATCCCATGTCTGGCCATGAGTTCGGTGGCGGTATGCAGGGTCGCCTCGGCATCGATGGCGTGGACCTTGTTGCCTTTGTGAGCGAGCACGTGGGATATCGGACTCATGGGAACCTCCGGATCTGCGTGTGGGCAAAGCAACGGCACATGCTTTCTCGCCGGTGCCTGAGAACAACCGCCGATCCGATGGTGTACCGCATGTACCGCTTGAACCCCTCTCACTGAGATGGTTGCGAACGCGCTGGGATCATCCGGTCTACCGGACAAATGCACTCCGGCTGCGTGCATGCTTTCCCGAGATATTTTTGCCGACCCGCCCTGCTTTTTGCAGTGCTGATCCAGTCGAACGACACGTGGGGGGTTCACGATTGATACCACCCAGTGGACCGCACCATCCTCGCCATGGATGATTGCGACCGTTTCGCCGACCTCGCCTGCTTGATGTATGCAGAGCAGGACGGCCCTGAGCGGTGGGCGGAAGCCGAAGCCTTATGGTCCCGGCAGCCTGACCTGGTCACCCGTTCGCCGGCCGCGGCGGCGGCGGCTGGCGATCATGCGGTACTGCACGCGATGCTGGAAAATGAACCCGCGGTGGCCACCCGCACCTGCGGCCCACGGCCGTGGACACCGCTCATGTATGCCTGCTATTCCAGGATCCGCCTGAGCACGAGCCGGACCGCAGCCTGCGTCGGCGACCTGCTGCGCCACGGCGCTGATGCCAATGCCCACCAGATCTTGCCGGGTGGTTATCGCTTCACCGCGCTCACCGGGGCTTGCGGCGGTGGTGAACAAGGACCACTACGTCAGCCGCCCCACCGCGATTGGCGCACGTTGGCTGAACAACTGCTCGCGGCGGGCGCCGAAGCCAACGATGCGCAAGTGGTCTACAACCGCCATTTCGAGGATGACGAAGAGGCCTTACGCC
>JANPIY010000929.1:0-5123 GCA_031425255.1 Planctomycetota bacterium | reverse complement strand
GAACGGTGCGGAGGGATGGAGCGCACCACCCCCAAGGAATAGCGCAGGAAGATTGGGGAAAGGTCAGTGAGCCGTTCGCATCCATGCATGCCGAAGAGGTCAGAGCGAGGACGCCACCGGGTGGGGATGAGCATCCGTTGCTGCCTTGCGTACAACAAACCGGTCAGCTTCAGCAATTTTTATGGGTGCTGCTCCCTATCGCGACCGGCTCCGGCGCGCCGTTCGTCTGGCATCACCAAATTCACTTTCGATCCGACCATCAGGGCCCAGCCTGCCCATCTCTCGCTAAACGTGCGGGTGTCGACTCCGGCCATGCGCTTCGTTGGGCCGGGGATTCTCACCACGGCCTCTCACCCTTCCCCCTCGATCACGGGCACCTCATGCGACCGGAACCTCACCGACATCATTGGCTCATCCTCTTAGCCTGCTGCCTGGGGGCGTTCGCCGCCGATGAGGTGCCGGCCCCGCGCCCCGCCGACCCCGTTGCTGATGATGTGATGATCACGGTGTTTCCTCCGACCGAGGAGTGTCATGTCGGCGAGGCGATGGAGGCTGTGGTTGAGATTCAGAACATCTCCGACAAGAGACTGCTTTTCGGGTGGAGAGTTCCCAAAATACGCGGGGTGTCCTTTTCGGTCGACGAACCAGTGCGGCTCATCGAGGAGATATCGATCCTGGAGCCGGTGGAGGATGGAGGCCTGCGGGGGGGGACGGTGCTCCCGCCGAAGGCGACCGTGCGCGGGAGGGTTTTCATCGACCGGTTCCTGATCTTCAGCCGCCCCACCAGCAAGCCGATCGAGGTGCAGTGGCGATTCGAAGTCTCGACCAAGGGGGGTGACTCCAAGGAGGGGACGTTTCTCCTCCCGGTTTTGCCCCGTCGTCCGCAGGCGGAGGTATTGGCCGATGCGGCTGACCTGGTCGAGGAGATCAATCTGAGCGACGGTGCGGGTGATCCACATGCAGGTCGTGCAGAGAAGCTCCACCGTCTGCTCAGGATTGATGACCCGGCCGCCATCGAGATCGTGGCCAGGCTGAGCGATCAACAGACTCGTCTACGTGCGATAGAGGGATTCGAACGGTACCCCAGCCACCCGATGGTGCAGGAACACTTCCGTCGACTCGTCACCTCGCACGACCCCGCCACCGTCCAGTCTGGGCTGATGCTGTGCGCGAGGGGCAGGCTTCTGATCGAGCAGAAACTCCTGTCCGCGTGCCTTGGATCGTCCGACAACAATACCCAGACCGCCGCGGTGGAGTACGTCGGTGCCATGACCAATGCGCTGTGTCTCCCGCAGGTAGCCGCCCTCATCAACGATAAGCACGTCCCTCTGGCGCGTGCCGCGAGTCGCATCGTCATGGGAATCACGCCGGGGCTGCCGCTCGTCGACCCTGGCCAGGATCCGTTCGACAATCCCTCGGTGCCTCTGCCGGGGGACAAGAAGGCACCGGACCAGGGTAAGCCGCCCGCGGCTGCTGCAGGCAAGGGTTTGCCGGGTGGGGGCGACGGTTTCTAGGACGTTGGCGACAGAGCCGTGACCGAGGCTCCTCACTGTTGCTGCGGCCTATGCTGTAGGTTCTTACGGCAAGGCGAGCCCACGACATTCCCCACTTTCCTCACGCTTCTTTCAGATCACCTGCTCATTGCCAAGAGTATTCCCATGCATGATGGTCCTGCGCTCGTGGTGACGGTTTCCATGGCGGCCATTCTGTGATGCAGCGCGGATTCACGAAATCGCGAAGGTGAAGGATCCCAACTGATGCTCACCGTTGTCGAGATCATCCATGAGGCGCAGCAAGGAATCACCAAGCCCTTCCTCTGTCGCTGTGACGATGGGCACGAATATTTCGTCAAACGGGCGAACGCCGGGCGCAAGGCCCAGATCGCCGAATGGATCGCCGGCTCGTTGGCCCGGATCTTGGCGCTCCCCGTGCCAGCATTCGCTCTGGCCGAGGTTCCTCCCCAATTGCTGGAGCTTCGCTCATCTGATGAACGGCGGGAATGGGGCAACGGGCCGGTGTTCGCCTCGCAGGTTGTCGACCATGCGGTCGAAATCCGCTTCACCGATCTCCCCAGGATCCCGCTCAGGCTCAGAGCTGAAATCCTGCTCTTCGACATGTGGATCGGCAACGGAGACTGCATACTCACCGACCTGGGCGGCAATCCCAACATGCTGTGGTCTGATCTGGATCAGCGCCTCAGCATCATCGACCACAATCTCGCCTTCGAGTCGTCGCCATCCGAAGTACGTGGAGGTCATGCCTTCGCCGCGGACATCTGTGCCTGGGATCTGGACTTCGTCAGGAAGATGCCACATCGCTTGGAAGCGGCGGTCTCGAACATCTGCGACCTGTGGGGCATGCTCCCTGACATCTGGGTCGATGAGAGCGCTGGCCTGATCACGCTTGAGAGTATCCGGGAACGCCTTCGACTCTTCACCGACCCCTATGACCAGAATTGGATTGTCCGATGAACCAAGTGGCCTGCTCATATGCGACGCTGCGCTTCCTCCCCTACCGGGAAACCGGCGAGTTCGCGAACATCGGAGTCGTGGTATGGGCACCGGCGGTGGGATTCTTTGAGTTCAAGACCAACGCCCATTTGGGAAAGCGCATCCGGGGTTTCTTCCCCGACCTCGAAGTCGGAGTCTACCGTCAGGCCTTGAAAGGATCGCGTGGACTGCTGGAAGCGCTCCACGTCCAGTTCGCCCACCAGGCGATGGCGGGCGAGGATCGTCACCAGGCTTTGGTGAATCGTTTCCACGAGCTCATCCGTACGCGTGAAGGCCTTATGACCTTCGGGCCAGCGGGAGCCTTGTTGGCGCCTTCGCCCGACCATGCCCTGGAAACCTTGTACCAGCGGCTGGTCCTTCGCCAGTTCACCAAGCATCCGGAATACCATGAAGCGGTGATGCGCAGGCGTCTCGCCGACTGCCTGCGCACGTGGAAATTGATGGATTACTACCAGTTGGAGGTGCAGGTCGGTGATGGACGGTTCCATGTCACGGTGCCGTTTGCGCATGTCGTCGATCAGCGCCCAACCAAGATTCTGCGCCCGCTCGATCTCGACAAAAAGGATTCAACCAACATCTACAAGCACGGTGATCTGTGGGCCTCGGCACTGCGCCGTCTCCGCGAATTCGACATGTTGCCAGAGCAGGTGGTGATTCCGGTTCGACTGCCTCAGGATGCGGATCGTAATGATGCCGCCCAGCGCGTGATGCGTGGATTGGCCGAGATCGGTGCACGTACCGTGTCGATCGAGGACCAAGACGCGCTCCATGAGGCTGCCATCGTCGCTTGATTTCGCTCTGCGCCCGGTGCCTGCCTCGCATCGCCTGTGGCTACGGTCCGCGCGGGGCGAGATCGTTCATGATGTGCCAGAAAGTTGCATGGAGCGGAATCCCGGCCATACACCTGCCATCCTGAGCTATGCAGCATGTGTGCGACCATGTGATAGGCAGTGCCGCGGTCACTTCCCCCTCACGGCCGCCTTTTCCTGGGCGTGGTCCGGCGGCGGGCCCCAGATCGCTGCCATCAAGGCGAACACTTCCGGCTCCGCCTGTTTCAACTCGCCTGCGACGAAGGGGTAGAAATCGTTCGAGCCCAGGTAGGCCTCGCTCATCTCGGCGAAGAACTCCCGCTCATTGCTCAGGCCGTAGTGTTCGCTCGTGCCACCCATGCTGGTCAGGACCGCGGTGTACTTGCCGCCGTCCTTGAATCGTTTCCAGGCCGCGATGATCCGTGGCTCGTCGAAGCCCAGTACCTGATCGTGATAGGCGTGAGCCAGTTCATGGAGGATGACCCAGGGCATCCGCCGGTTTTCAAACGGCGACAGCAGATCTGCCACGTCGGGAATATGCACGCACTTCACCAGGGACTCGCTGTAGCCCTTCATCTTCAGCCATCCCGCGCCGGGATGGTACTGCATGGGTCTCAGGCCGGCGTAATCCAGGTCCAGCTGGATACGCACCGCCCGCAGTCCGGTGAGCTGCCGGTCGGGCACCACCGTGCTGATGGCCACCAGTTTGGCGTTCAGCAGCTTCAACGCGCGTTCACCCAGGGCCGCGTGTCCGCCCGTGAGCAGGCGGTCATCCACGCGCACCGTCCAGCCCTCGATGCTCCGCTCGGTGTGCGCCGTCGGGATCGGCGTGGGTTGCGTGCCCGGCGCATGGGGAAGCACCGGAAGCGGTGTGGAGTCGGCGGCCCACGCGCTGAGGCAGAGCGACGACAGGAGCGCGGTGAGGATGATGTGCGTATTGGTGGTCATCGGTGATCTGGTCGAGGGCGTTCTCAGGGACATCGTGTTCCGGCTTGCCGCCGGCGGTAACTTCATTCGGCCGCGCGCGGGGGAGCTTGGCGCACCTTTTCCTCTTTTGCCGGCGCAGCTCCCAGTTCCAGCGCGATGCGTATCTGTGGGTCGGGTTCGGGGACGATGCCGATGATGGCGATGGCCCCGGGCCGCTTGCTCACCGTATCCAGTGCTTCGCGGGCGCTCGCGGCGACGATGGGCATCGCCCCATTGCCGGTGAACACGATCCGTTTCCAGCCACGCACCAGGCGATCCAGGTCGCGACCGGTCAGATCTTCGATGACCTGACGACTCGCTGGATCGGTCGACATGACCAGGATCACCTGCGAACCATCGGCCCAAGTGCTGACGCGCCCCAGCAGCAGATTGCACAGGTGGGCGCGGTCGATCGCATCCGCCACGCCGGCGTGCACCACGGCGACCTGGGCGGAGGCGGTACCGACGATGAGAGCCAGCAGGACGACTTGATCCCGGAACCAGCCGTGAACTGGGCGGCCCATCAGAAATCGACCGTGGTCTTCAGTGCCAGCGCCTGCCAGGAGTCGGCAACGCCGCCGGGATTGTCCGCCGCCTGGATGCCGATGGAGCTGTCGTGGTATTGGAATTCGGCTTTCAGCGACCAATGGGGGAGCGGATGCACCGCGACTGCGGCCATCCAGCTCCAGCCGTGGTTGGAGGCGATGTCCTGCAGATCGGTGTGCTTGTATTCCGTGCCGCCATAGCAGTCGAGCCAACGGGTGACGTGCCACGTCGCCGTCAGATAGCCGCCATGGTAGGTGAAGCGATAGGGGCGCGTCAGCCCACCGCTGAGCGA
>JANPIY010000928.1:0-26584 GCA_031425255.1 Planctomycetota bacterium | reverse complement strand
CCGCGGTAGAGGTCGATCTTGCCCGGGCCGGCGCCGACGTAGCCGAAATCGGCGTCGGCCATCTCCCCAGGGCCATTCACGATGCAGCCCATGATCGCGATGGTCACGCCGTCGAGGTGGTTGGTGACCTCCTTGATGTGGGCGGTGACGTCGATCAGGTTGAACAGCGTACGCCCGCAGGAGGGACAGGCGACGTAGTCGGCGCGCGTCACGCGCGCCTTGACCGCCTGCAGTACGGTGAAGGCGAGACGGCGCGGATCGACTGCCTGCGGCAGGTAGATGGCATCACCGATCCCATCGATGAGGAGGCCGCCAGCGATGGCGGCGATGGCCAGCTCGTCGCGCTGGAAGGGCAGAGCGATGGCGATCGGCTGCCGCCGGCCACTGCCGATGGAGGTCGCCTCGCAGGCGAGGAACTGTTCCTCGATGACCGCCGCCAGCAGGCGGTAGGCGCGCACCTCGCCGATCAGGCCGGGTTCGGCGATGCCGAGGACGACGCCATCCGGCAGGCGTGGAAGGGTGGAACGCAGGGCCGCGACCGGATCCTGATCGCCCAGCCGCAGCAGGATCAAGGCGCCGGCCGGGATCACGGGCAGTTCGCAACCGGCTTTGAGGTGGACGAGAGGCATGCGTCCGCTGTCCGCTGTCTGCTGTCCGCTGTCCTTTGAGGAGGTGGATTTCTTCTGGCAGCCCTCGGCGCCCGGGATGCTGTGCGCCTGCGCAAACCACAGCAACTGGTCGTCGACACGCACGTCGGCGTCGGGTTCCTTGGTGGTCGGCGCCGGCGTCGCCGCTGGCACCAGCACCCGCGGCAGCAGGCCGCCACCGAGTGGGACATCGGCGCCGACGCGGACGATCTCGGCGACGCGGCGGCGGAAGCTATAGGGGTCGACCATCTCGACCGGTGCAGCGGCCGGGGCGGCAAAGGGGTGGAGCGCGGCGTAGCGCGCGGCGAGCGCGGCGGCGACCGGGATCTCGAATTCCGGCGGCTCGGTCAGGCTGACGCGGATGGTGTCGCCGATGCCGTCTTCGAGCAGGGCGCCGATGCCGGCGGCGCTCTTGGTCCGACCGTCCTCGCCATCACCGGCCTCGGTCACCCCGAGGTGCAGGGGATAGTGCTGGCCGTGATCATTCAGCGTGGCGCAGAGTAGGCGGTAGGCCTCGACCATCACCTTGGTGTTGGAGGACTTCATCGAGATGATGAGGTCCTGATAACCTTCCGACTCGGCGATGCGGACGAACTCCATCGCCGACTCGACCATGCCGCGTGGGGTGTCGCCCCAGCGGTTCATGATGCGGTCGCTGAGCGACCCATGGTTGGTACCGATACGCAGCGCGCGGCCGAGGGCTTTGGCGCGTTTGACCAGCGGCAGGAAACGTTCCGCGACGCGTTCGAGTTCGCCCTGGTAGTCGGCGTCGCTGTATTCCATCACCGCGAAACGCTTCTTGTCGGCGAAGTTGCCCGGATTGATGCGCACCTTTTCGACGTGCTCGATCGCTTCCATGGCGGCCGGCGGCATGAAATGGATGTCCGCCACCAGAGGGATGTGCTTGAAGCCGGCGGCGCTGAAATCGCGGCGGATGTCCTTCAAGGCTTGCGCATCCTTCACCCCAGGGGCGGTGATGCGCACGATCTGACAGCCGGATTCCGCCAGCAGGATGGACTGCCTGACGGTGGCGGCGACGTCCTGCGTCGGCGTCGTGCACATGCTCTGCAGCACCAGTGGAGCCGGTCGGCCGGCGACCAGGCCACCGACCTGGACCGCGCCGACCATCACCGCCCGGCTGACGCGGCGGGCATAGGCGAGGCGGTGGGCGACGTAGGCTAAACGGGGCAGGACCGGAGCACTGGAGATCATGGCGCGGAGTCTGGTTCCCAGGTCTGCCGATAAAGGGGCAAGCCGCCTGTGCTTGGCCGACGTCAGAGGATCCCGGTCTCCTGGCGTGCCTTCTGCTTGCGGGAGATGCGTTGCAGCGTGGTGCGTTCCGCCTCGCTCAGCGCCGGCAGGCCGTGTTCGCTGACCTTGGTCAGCAGCCGGTCGAGGATGACCTGCTCATCGGCTTCTTCACGCTCCCGACGTTCATGGGCCCGCACCTTCCGGCGCTGCTGCCAACGGCCGAACCACGACTGGCCGCGGCGGCCTTCGATGGTTTCGAATTCGACCTGCAGGATGGGGTCGAAGCCGAGTTTGACCGACCGGTGTTCATGGATGGTGGTGAACAGGAGGAGCAACCCACCGAACATCATCCCCCAATCGGTCCAATAGAGCGACAACGCCAAGACCAGGATCGAGCAGCCGAAGCTGAGGATGACCGTCGTGCGGATCGCACGCGTCAGCCCGAACAACGGCCACAACATCGCGCGCCACATGCGTGCACCGTCGAAGATGGCGCACGGGAACAGGTTGAGGAGGAAGATGAGGAGGTTGAGATGGGAGAAATAAGCCAAGGTGGAATAGCAGTAATCGCCGACGCTCCCGGGGTTGCCCAGCGGGATGAGCGGGATGAAGAAATCCAGTTGAGGGGGGACCTTGGCGGCGGCGTCCAGGAAGAGGGGCGCGATGAATGCCGAGATCAGGCCGATGACTAGGCTCAGGAGTGGGCCAGCCGCGGCGGCGGAGAACTGTCTGGCCGGCGTGAGCGGGACCTGCATCGAGGTCCGATCGTTGAGTACGGACAGCACGGTCTCGTCGGCGTGACCGCCCACCAGCCGCGCCATGCCGACATGGGCCATGGCATGGACGTACATCACCACCGGGATCAGCAGCAGCGGCAGTGGACTCAGCGCATAGGCCTCGGAGCGCAGGAAGCGCACGATGTCGAAGAGGATCCACACCCCCAACAGCCAGCTCGCCCGCACGTCGAGGGTCGAGGTGCGGTAGAGCTTCAGCGACCATGACCAGAAGGTGTTATCCATCGAGACCTAGCTGTATCATCGGCGGATCACGATCAAGAATGGGTAGAGCACATCGGGGGTGATCGGCGGAAGGTTGAGGTCCGGGCCGTGCAGCCATTCCTCGATCAGCCGGTCGAGGGTCAACGAGCCGGTGCTGTTGACCAGATGGGCGATGGTGGGCCGGCCGGTACGATCGACGCGCACCTCGATGATGAGCCGCGGCTGGGTGACCTGTTTGAGCAGATGGCGCCAGTGACGATCGATCTGGCCCTGCAGGCGACCGTGCAGGAACTCCTGAGCGGTCCCGAGCATCCGTTGTTCGCGATTGAGGGTTTCGTTGCTGATCGCGCCGCGCTGCAAGCCGGCGATGAGGTCATCGGGGTTGGCGGACAGGGTGGGCAGGTCGGTGATGGCGATGCCGGTCTTGTCGCCGCCGCGCAGGACCTCCTTGCCGGCGTGATCCTGGCGCACCGACGACACCAGCTGGCCGAAGTCCGGCAGTGGCGGCTGGTCGGCGGCACTCAGGGTGGGAAGCGCCTCGGGAGCGCTGGTGGTCAGCGGCGCGGCGATCAAAGCTCCGTACGGGGCGTGCGCAGATATCTCCTCGGCCTGAGGAGGGTCGCCCCATTGCTCCGCGACCGGCGGGGGCGTGGGATCGGGAATCTCGCTGCACCCGCGCGGCATGAATGCGAGCGCGACCAGGCAGGCGTGGATCACGGTGGCGAGGGTGGCGGAGCGGCGGGTCAACGGGTCCATCAGCGCCCCACGCCCGCCTCGAGGGTGCGTAGTCCCAGCTCCAGGCCGAGGCGATCGATGGCCGAGGTGGCATCGAGCACCAGCTGCTGGGTGTCCGCATCCGCTGCCACCAGCAGGGTGCCGCTCCCGGCCAGGAACTCGATGCCCGCGCCCGGCTGCTCCCACCACACCTGGGCGACCCGACGGCGCAGGGCGGTGATGATCAGATCACCATCGACCAGAGTGGTGAGCAGGTGTCCGATCGGGATGACGGCCAAGCGGCGACGTTGCGCGGGGTGCTCGCGGTCATAGAGCGGCCCCGGTCGCGTGGCCTCGCCCAGACACAGGACGCCATGGCACCACTGCGCGCCGATGCCGTGTTCGCGCAGCAGCATGACCAGTTGGCCCAGGTCCTGGGGGCGGAGCTTGATGCCGCCGCCGGGAAAGGCGCGCTGTCGCAGACGCGGCGCCAGGGCGACCGAGGCCTGCATGGCAACCGACAAGCCTTCGACCAGCGCCGGCCAACTGTGCAGGGTGGAGCCGGCGATGATGGGCCGGCGCTGGTCCGGCAGGTCGGCATCGCCCACCCGGCTCAGCGCCTGCGCGGTCGGACGTTCACACAGGCTGAGCAGTTCGACCAGGCGCTGGTGACCGCGGTCGTCGAGGGTGGCGGTCCACTGTCCTTCGCTGGGCAGGTAGCTCAGGCCGGTCTGACCGCCCAGCCAGGGCGCCATCAGCCGCTCGACCAGCGGCCGCAGCGCCGGCTGCTGCAGCAGCGTGCTGCCGATGGTGCGTACCGAGAGGTTTCCTTGGGGCAGACGACCACCGGTGAGCAGGGCGACGCCGCCATCCGCACCGTCAGCCCACCAGCAGTCGAGCGCGAAGCCGAGGGCCTGACGGCAACCAGCGGGGCTGGCCTCCACCAGAGCCAGGGTGGCGCGGGTGGAGCCGATGCCGGCGCTGAGCAGGTCGAGGTCGGGCTGATAGGTGTCCCCACTGATGTGGCCCAGCCCGGCGATCAGCAGCGAGCTGTCTTGGTCGATGGCGGCATAGGTCACGCGCGCTGCCGCAGCCTCGGCCGCCCATGACCACGTCAGCACGCTCCACGCCAGGAGCGCGCTGGCGCAGCCCAAGCGGGGACGATGCGGCGGATGCGCGCGTGCCCTCATCCTAGCCGCGGGTCTTGTCCATATGGCGCATCACGGCGTCATAGACCAATTGGCGTTCAGCCTTCAATTCGACCGGTGGATTGGCGTAGGTGGAGACGATCCCTGGGAGTTTGCCCATGTGGTAGTCGGCCTTGACGTTGCCGAACTTGAGGCCGTGCGCGGTCGATACCACCACCACGCGCTCGCCCTTCTTCACTTCGCCGCGCTCGATGAATTTGATCAGGCCGGCGAGGGCCACGCCGGTATGCGGGCAGTTGAACAGACCGGTGCGGTCGGCCCGCGCCGAAGCGTCCGCCAGCTCCTGTTCACTCGCCTGTTCGACCCGGCCATCATATTTCATCAGCGCCTTGATGGCCTTGCTGCGGCTGACCGGGTTGCCGATGCGGATGGCGCTGGCCTGGGTCTCGGCGGCCACGATGGGGTGGAATTCCTTCCAGCCGCTCTTGTAGGCGCGGTACAGCGGATTGGCCGCCTCCGCCTGGCAACACACGATGCGCGGTATGCGCGTGATGATGCCGAGATCCTTGATCTCCTCGAAGCCCTTGTAAAGCGCCGAGACGTTGCCCAGGTTGCCGCCGGGAATGAAGATCCAATCCGGCACCTCCCAGTCGAACTGCTGGACGATCTCGATGCCGACGGTCTTCTGGCCTTCGACCCGCAACGAGTTCATCGAGTTGGCGAGGTAGAGCTTCTTGTCCTCGGTCAGCTGCTGGACCAGGTCCATGCAGCCGTCGAAGTCGGTGTCGAGCGCCAGCGTCAGGCTGTTGTTGGCGATCGGCTGGATGAGCTGCGTCGGGCTGATCTTGCCCCGAGGCAGCAGCACCACGCTGGTGATGCCGGCGGCGGCGCAGTAGGCCGACAGCGCGGCGCTGGTGTCGCCGGTCGACGCGCACGCCACGCCCATGATGTGCTGTTTGCCGCTCTTGATGATGTGGTTCACCTGGCTGACCAGCACGGTCATGCCGAGGTCCTTGAAGGAGCCGGTGTGGCTGACGCCGCACTGCTTCACCCACAGGTCGGGAATACCGAGCTCGCGGCCGAAGCGATCAGCCCAGAACAGATTGGTGCCGCCCTCGTCGAGGCTGACGATGTCGGCGTCCGGGATGTTGGGCAGGACCAGCTCCTTCTTGCCCCACACCCCCGAGCCGTACGGCCACATGGTGCGTTTGTAGCGCGAGTCCCACAGCTGCATCCATGCCGCCGGAGTGCGGCCTTTGAGTGCGGTGTGGTCATGGGCGACCTCCAGCAGGCCACCGGAGGAGCTGCGGTAGATGATCTCGTCGAGTTCCCAGCGGCCAGTGCCGGAGTCGGCGTCGCGGAACCAGGCATCGTATTTCATGAGCTCGAAATCCTCTCCCAGGGCTGATGCCCCATGTCCACGGCTGCCAAGGGATGTCCCCAGCACGTGATGGACGGTCTGAGCGTGTCTGACGCTGAGGGGCGGCACGATAGACACCCGGCGCGTTGGGAAAAGGCTCTGGGATTGGCAACCGCTACGCCTGGCCTAGAAACCACCGCTACATGAACCTCAAGCTGCACCTGACCATCGCGGACCTTCCCAACAAGGTGGTGGATCTGACCGATGCCACTCTGCCGACCGTCATCGGCCGCGACAGCGAGGTCTCGCAGGTGGTGATTCCCGATTCGCAGGCCAGCCGGGCCCATTGCTCACTCGATATCGAGGACGAGAAGGTGATGGTCGAGGACATGGGCAGCCGCAACGGCAGCTGGCTCAACGGTCAGCCGATCACCCGCGCGCGCGCCTACCACGGCGACATCCTCAAACTGGGCAAGACCCACATCACCTTCGAGATCGGCGACAACAAGCCGATCGATCCCCTGGTGGGCCAGCGTCTCGGTGGTTTCGAACTGCAGGAAGTCGTCGGCCGCGGTCGCTACGGCACGGTCTTCAAAGGGAGCCAGATCAACCTCGGCCGCCAGGTTGCGATCAAGGTGTTGGCCGAGGAATACCGTGACGATCCCGAACGGGTCCAGGCCTTCCTCACCGAGGCGCGGCGCGCCGGCCGCCTCAACCACCCCAACCTGGTGCAGGTCCACGACGTCTGCCAGGTGGGTGAGAACTACCTGCTGATCATGGAGCTGATGAAGGGCTCCACCGCGGACATTCTGCGCGACCACGGGCCGATGAGCGACCAGCTCGTGCTGCGCGTGCTGCAGCACATCAGCCGCGCCCTGGGCTACGCCGAAAGCCAGCGTCTGGTCCATCGCGACGTCAAGCCCGACAACATCCTGGTGAATGAGGAGGGCCTCTACAAACTCGCCGATCTCGGCATCGCGGCACCGATCGCAGAGAACGGTCAGGCGACGCAGGAACGCATCTTCGGCAGCCCGCACTACGTCGCGCCCGAACAGGCCCGCGGTGGTTCGATCGATGGCCGGGCGGATCTTTACGCCCTGGGCGCGACCGCGTGGCATCTCCTCACCGGCAAGACGGTCTTCCAGGGCTCGAACCGGCAGGTGGTGCTGGCGCACATCAACACCGATCCCGAAGACCTCGACCGACTCGCCCCCAATGCCAACGAGGACCTCGTCGAGTTGATCGAGGACCTCCTGGAGAAGGATCCGGACGACCGTCCCAAGGATGCCGCCGCCGTCGTGGCGCGGGTGGACGAGATCATCAAGCAGCCGCCCAGGGTGAAGGGCGCGCCTGCCCAGCGCGTGGTGAAACGCGTGCGCCGGCGTCGTCGCTATCGCTCGTGATGCGCCGCTCCCACCAGATCCGACGCGGGGGTGGGCGACTGGCCGTGGGGGGTTATTTGGCCCAGGTCAACAGCACGCCATCGGCGGTGGGCTTCCAGCTCAGATCGCTGACACGCTGCAACCAGTCGAGCGCGCTCGACAGCTTGAGATCCTTGCCGTCGAGGGTGACCGGCAGGTTCTTGAGCGTCTCGGCCTTGGCGTCCATGGCGATCTTCACGCCGGTGAGCTGGGATAGCAGGGTCACGGCTTCTTCGACCGAGGTATCTTCAAACTTGAAAGTCACCGGCTTGGTGAGCTGTTGTTTGCGCTCGACGAGCCACGGTTCATCGGGCGTCAGCACCGGTTTCGCCGGCAGGTCCGCCAGCAGATCGGTGAGCTCAAGCTCTCCGAGGTAGCGCACGCGCAATTGCTGCGCGGTCAGTCCGCCTGGAGAGACCTCGAAACGGCTGTAGGCGAGGTCATTCGGCAGCTCACCCGTGCACACCTGGACGCCACCGACGAGGGCGGCGACGAATTTGCCGCGCACTTCGAGCTGGACCGGACTCGGCACGGTGGCGAGCGACTCCGTCAGGTCGGCCTTGGCGAGCGACTTCGCCGCGCCCTGGGTGAGGGCGAACAGCTCGACCTGCTTGGCGCCGACCACCAGGCGAGTGCCGGATCCGGCTTTGTCGAGGATCGCGAAGCTGCTCGCCGCCGTGGTGGTGAACATGCTTTCGACCCGACAGTTACGCAGATTCTCGCTGAAGTCCCAGGCCCCTGGGCCGGTGAAGGTGGCGGCACCGCGGTCACCGAGGGTGGGCGGCGGACCGCTGACCGGCTTGGTGTATTGGACATCGAGGCAGTCGAGTCCCGCCAGACCGTTATCGAGCAGGTAGCGATCCACGCTGGGAAACCAGGTGCGTTGGCGCGGGATCGGTTTATTGACGCTGGCGTAGTACGACACCACCTCCTTGGCATTCGGCCAATAGAAGGCCAGCACCTGGTAGGCATTCGCGGCCTCGCCCTGCTGGGCGTACTCGACGAGTTTCTTGCGCAGGTCGGCGAGCCCGGTGCGCTGACGTTTCCAATAACTCTGCACCGCCGGGGCTTTCGGGCTCACCACCTCCGCCACGGCGGAGAAGGGCGGGTACTTCAAGGTGGCGACCTTTTCGACCAGGACGCGATTGGCCGAGGCGGGGACCTTGGCGTCCGGCACCCGTTGACCTTTTTCATCGAAGGGTGCGGGGACTCCCAGGCTGGTGAATACCGCGCGCGCATCTTTGTGACGCGGGCTGACGCTCAGCAGGTGATAGGCCAGGAATGGTTTATCGGCGGGTGCGGAGGCGACCAGCAACTGATGGATGTCCTTGGTCGCCTGCGCCAAGCGGCCCCTTCGCCAGCGCTCCAGGCTGACTTGCACTGGCTTGAAGTCGCGATCCTGGTCGCTCTCAAAGTCCACCGCAGCCTGGTTGATCTTTTCCGACAGGCTGATGTCTGCCCCACAGGCCAGGCTGGCCAACAGCAGGGGCATGGCGAGGAGGAGCAGGCGGCAATGACCCATGAAAAACCTCGGACTGTCCAGGGGATGCGCCGGAACGACCTATCATGTATCACGAAGTGCGTTCATCTCAATCGGCCACGCCTGACGGCGATCATGCTGGAGGCGTAAGCGATGTCGGCGTCACACCCGAGGCACCAGCAGGCCGATGCCAGGATTCGTCCGGACCGGGCCGTAGTGGATCAGCGCACCGGATTCGCGACCGGGTTCTGGCGCCAGCGTTTGAGCTTGAGCAGCACCCGTTCGAACAGCGGCTCCTCGAATTCATGGATGTCGCTGCGGCGGCCAAGGCCCTCGGGCATCGCCAGGGTCAGCTCGCCACCGAGGTGTTCACGGAATTGGGTCAGGCCGACCAGCACGGCGCGGTGGCCCGTGGCATCCCGTAGGTCGAGCACCTCGTCCCACAGGCGAAAGCCGCAGGTCGACAGGATGGTGAGGATGCGGTCGCCTTCCTCGCTGGTGATACGACCGAGCTCGACCGCGTAGAGCGAGTCGATGGCGACGCCGATGGCGACCGCCTCGCCATGCAGGAGGCGATGATTGGAGAGGGTCTCCATGCGGTGCGCCGACCAGTGGCCGAAGTCGAGGGGACGGGAGCTGCCCTGCTCGAAAGGATCACCCGCTTGCGTGATGTGCTCGAGGTGCAGCAAGGCACAACGTTCGATGAGCCACTCCATGGTGGCCAGATCGCGTTCGCGCAGCTTGACCGCGCGCTCACTGAGAGCTGTGAGGAAGTCGGCGTCCTTGATGATCGCGACCTTCACCGCCTCGGCGATGCCGGCTCGCCATGAGCGGTCGTCGAGCGATTCAAGGAAACGCGCGTCGTTGATGATCGTCGAGGGAGGGGTGAAGGTGCCGTAGAAGTTCTTCGAGCCGAAGCGGTTGACGCCGTTCTTGACGCCCAGACCGGCATCGCACTGGGCCAGCACGGTGGTCGGCAGACGGATTTGACGGATGCCGCGGTGCACGATCGAGGCGGCAAAGCCGACCGCGTCGAGGACCGCGCCGCCGCCGATGATGACGATGTAGCTGTGGCGGCAGATGCCGTTGTCGAAGCAGGCACGGCCGACCTTGTCGAGGATGGCGATCTCGCCCTTGAGCGCCTCGCCACCCATCACCATCTCGGGCGCAGCCGCCAACTGGACGCCATCGGCCTCATGGGCGGCGAACCACAGGTGGATGGATTGGATCAACTTGGGATTCTGGCGGATGGCGCCTTCATCGACGTAGACCAGCGCCCGTGCCGGACGACCGCCGGAACGTGGCTTCATGGCCTTGACCAGGGTGTCATTGTCAGGCGCGAACACGTCGCGCGTGAAATGCACGTCGAAGGCGTATGGGACAGCGAAGGTCTGGTGGTGCACGGTGCTCATGACGGTCCTGTGGATCGGTGCAAAGCGCTTGTCGCTCCAGTCGTACGTTCCGCAATGGGGTGCCGTTGCTGCTTTTTCCCCCAGCTTGCGCAGGCTATGCACACGCCATGAGCACGGGCAGGTGGGGGAGCGGAAGGGCTCCTACCTCAGGGGTTCCGGCCGAGGTGGCCGCGCAGGTCGGATCCCGAGGGAAGAGCATGAGCTGATAGGGCATGCCCGGCTCCAGCGGCTGGCACAGTCCGCGGACCGGAAGCAGCCTCAGGCCGTTTCTTTGGTCTCGGTATCGGCGTGGTAGATGGTGCCCTTGCCCTCGACCACGTTGGCATCGACGACGAACGATTTCTGGAACTTCACCCGCTGGGGGAGGTCGAACATCATGTCGAGCATGACCTCTTCCAGGATCGCGCGCAGGGCGCGCGCGCCGGTCTTGCGCTCCTGGGCCTTCTTGGCGATCGCGCGCAGCGCGTCCTCGGTAAAGGACAACTCGGCGCCCTCCATGGAGAACATCGCCTGGTACTGCTTCACCAGGGCGTTCTTTGGCTGGGTCAGGATGTTGATCAGCGCGTCGAGACTGAGCGGCTGGAGCACGACCGTCACCGGTAGACGACCGATGAATTCGGGGATCAGACCGAAGTTGACGAGGTCCTCCGGGGTGACCTGTGACAGCAGGCGTTCGTCTTCGGTGGTATCAGCAGAGGGTTCGACCGCATGATGATCGATGTTGAAGCCGACCCGCTTGTCGCCCAGGCGCCGACCGACGATCTCGGGCAGGCTGCTGAAGGCGCCACCGCAGATGAACAGGATGTTCTCGGTGTTGACCTGGATGTACTTCTGTTCCGGATGCTTGCGTCCACCCCCCGGGGGGACGTTGGCGACCGTGCCTTCGATGAGCTTGAGCAGTGCTTGTTGGACGCCCTCACCGCTGACGTCGCGAGTGATCGAGACGTTGCCGCCCGAGCGCCCGATCTTGTCGATCTCATCGACGTAGATGATGCCCATTTCAGCCTTGGGCACCTCGAAGTTGGCGTTCTGCAGCAGGCGCAGGATGAGGTTCTCGACATCCTCGCCGACGTAGCCGGCCTCGGTCAGGGTGGTCGCGTCGCCGATCGCGAAGGGCACGTTGAGCAGCTTGGCCAGACACTTGGCGATCAGGGTCTTGCCGCAGCCGGTGGGACCAAGCATCAGGATGTTGGATTTCTCCAGCTCAATGCCGTTGGTACCGCCGGCCTGGTTGGATTTGATGCGTTTGTAGTGGTTGTAGACCGCCACGGCGATGGTGCGTTTGGCCTGTTCCTGGCCAATGATGTATTGGTCGAGATGAGCCTTGATCTCGGATGGATTGAGGCTTTTGCCGACCTTCGCGTGGTCGCCTGGTTTCTTGCTGCGATTGTTGTCCCGCAGCAGGGTGGCGCACACCTCTACGCACTCATTACAGATCGAGACCCCAGGCGGGCCATTGATCAGACGTTCGACCTGTTCCGTGGTGCGGCCACAGAAGCTGCAGAGGTCGCTGCCCTTGTCACCATCACGGGTGCGGTTCTTGCCGGCCATGGATTGATCCCCTGGAACAATGGTGAGAGGGTCAGTTCGAGACCGGCTTGGATACCACGCGGTCGATCAGGCCGTAGACCTGGGCTTCATCGGCGCTCATGTAGTAATCGCGCTCGCTATCCCTGGCGACCTTCTCCTCCGGCTTTCCGGTCTTCTCGGCGAGGATGCGGTTGAGCTCCTTCTTGAGCCGCAGCAGTTCCTTGGCCTGGATCTCGATGTCGCTGGCCTGGCCCTGGGTGCCGCCCATCGGCTGATGGATCATGATGCGGCTGTGCGGCAGGGCGAAACGCTTGCCCTTGGTGCCGGAGGCGAGCAGGAAGGCAGCCATGCTGGCGGCCTGACCGATGCACACCGTGGCCACATCGCAGGTCAGATAAGCCATGGTGTCGAAGATGGCGAACCCGGCGTTCACCAGCCCGCCCGGAGAGTTGATGTACAAGGTGATGTCCGCGTCGCGCTTCTGGCTTTGCAGGAAGAGCAGCTGGGCGACCACGACGTTCGCAACGAAATCGTCGATCGGCTCACCGAGGAAGATGATGCGGTCCTTGAGCAGACGACTGTAGATGTCGTAGCTGCGTTCGCCGCGGGAGTCCTTCTCGATGACGTAGGGGATTGGCATGGGGTTCCTTGGGGATCACGACGACTGAAATGGGACGGGGACCATAGGGGCTCCCGGCAACAGCACAAATCGTTCTAAGCGGAGGCCTCGTACTGGTATCGGGTGCTGGTTTCCGTGACACACAGTGCTGGCCTACCTCACACAGCCGAGCGCGCCTCATGACTCAGACCGACGTTTGCCCACCTCGTTTTGCATTCTGTGACGATCCTGCCGCGGCGAGCATGGGCCGTCATCCGTACACGGTCCGCAGCACCCACGCACCACGTTCCAAGGGCTCACCATGCGTCGATTCCTGCCGCTCCTGCTCGCTCTCCTGGTTGGTCCCCTGGCTTTCGCTGAGGATAGCCTGGAGGAGCTGATCAAGAAGACCGACATGAACAACGCGGATGCGATCTACTCCCTCGGGGTCTGGTGCGAGGAGAACAACAAGCCGACGGCCGCCCGCAAGTGGTTCACCAAGGTCATCCAGCTCGACAAGAACCATGAAGCCGCCCGCGCTAAAATGGGCCAGGTGTTGGTGGGTGATCGCTGGGTCGCTGCCAACCTGGTACCCGGCGGCGGCAAGAAGCCCGACGCAAAGGGTGAGGACGGCGGATCGCGCCGTCGCGCGAGCGGTCCTGGGCCGACCGCCAAGGAAGTGAAATGGGACCTGGCAGTCGAGGCGCCCGAGCGCGAGAACCAGTTCATCGATGGCCAGATCAAGCGCATGAACGACAACAAGAATGATAGCGACGCGATGGATTCCGCGGTGTTGACGCTGTTCCGTGAGGATAGTCGCGCCGAGATGGTCCCCAGATTGTGCGCCGCGCTGTTGAAAGACAGCTTCCAGGATCTTTACGGTACGAGCATGCTGATCATGAATTTCGCCAAGGCGGGCGACGCAGCGACGGTCAGACGTCTGACCGCCTTCTTGACCAAAGCCAGCGAACGGGTGACCGACCGCGATGATCTCGAGGTTTTCACCTATGTGACGCCGATGGCCCGCGATCGCCGGGTGATCCCCAGGCTTATCGAACTGATGGACCATCCTGATGCGGCGGTGCAGGCGTCGGCGAAGAAGGCCTTCGGTCAGATCACGCTGCAACCGGGCGAAGGCATGACTGCGGCCAAGGCCAAGGCCTGGTGGGATCTCAATCACGACGCCTCGGAGAAGACCTGGTTGCATGAGCAGTTGCAGAACGATGACCCCGCCATCGCGGTGGCAGCGGCGCGCGGGCTCTATGAATTGCGCGACAAGACGTTGGTGCCGGCGGTGATCAAGGTCCTCAAAGGGGATAACCGCAAGGCCAATGAACAGGCCGTCGACCTCATCCGCAAGATCACCGGCAATGACTGGGGCTATGATCTGGCCGCCCCACCCGAAGCGCGGGCCAAGATCGTCACCCAATTGGAGAAATGGTGGAAGGAGAATGGCACCCGTTTCGAGTGGATCGAGGACCGCGTGGAAACAGTACCGGGCGTAGCGGCCAAGGCCATCGACCCGTTGACCCAATGGGTCAAGCAGCTGGCCAGCACCATGGGAAACGAAGCGCAACAAGCGGAGCAGAACCTCCTCGGCAAAGGGAATGAAGCGGTGCCGGCGCTCCTCGCCGGCCTCAAGGACCCGGGGGTGATCGTGCGGCGCAAGTGCAATGACGTCCTCAAATCCTTGGCCAAGACCGATGTTGGCTTCGATCCACGCGGCGAGGACGACCAGCGTGCCAAGGGTATCGCGGCGTGGCACGCCTGGGCCGAGGGCAAGGGGCTGATCGCGAAAGAGGAAGCCGAAGCGCAGTGAACAGCTGGCTCTGACGGGCGTGGTACGTGACCAGCGGCGGTGCGGTGGTAGGCATTGTCCATGCTCCAGGTCTCTGAACGCATCACCGCCAACCTCCTTGCGATCCGCTCCGCCATCGACGACGCATGTGCCCGTGCTGGTCGTGACCCACAGGGGGTAGGTCTGATCGCGGTTACGAAGCAGGAGGGACCGCAGGTGATCGCCTCCCTGGTCGCGGCGGGCGCCGGCGACCTCGGTGAGAATCGCGTAGACCACCTGGAACTCATGCATGCCGCCGCTGCGGGCACGGCGCGCTTCCACTTCATCGGGCGCGTCCAAGGTCGTCAGCTGGCGAAGCTCGTCCCGAACTGCGTGAGCATCCATAGCCTGTGCGAGTCCGAGCATATCGAACGGCTGGGCCGCGCCTGCGTAGCACAAGGACGTCGGATGGAGGCTTTTATCCAGGTCAATGTCGCCGATGACGCCGCCAAAGCCGGCGTGCCACCAGCTGCACTCAGCGAGCGCCTCGAACTCGCGCAGCGCACCGCTGGTCTGGACATCGTCGGTCTCATGACCATGGCCCCATTGACAGCAGAGGGGGGGCAAGCCGATGAACACACCGTGCGCACGTGCTTTGCCACACTGCGAGCCTTGGCGGAACAGCACCGCCTTCCTCGCTTGAGCATGGGCATGTCCGAAGATTTTGAGCACGCAATCATGGAAGGAGCGACCGATCTCCGCATCGGATCGCGGCTATTTCGGTGATGGACGAGGTCTGCTTCGCTCATGAGATGCGACCGTGCGTAAGCCCGCCCGTCACCGGGTCGCGTGGTCTGACCGATCTGCAGCAAGCACGACTGCAAGGGCTGCTCACCACCCTGTCACAGACCTGTCCGACCTGTCGCCTGCGCCTGAACCGCAACGCCAAGACCATGCTCAGCCTGCGCGGACGACAGGGGGGCAGCGTGGTCAGCGTCCACATCGGCTTGCTCACCCATCCCGAAGTGTTGAGCGACATTCCAGGTTGGGTCCTGTCACAGGGTCGTCGCACGACTCCGCGTTTGCGGCAAACCCTCCAGCTCGTCTGGAGGGAACAGCGTCACCAACAAGCCGCGCAGGTGGCGCACCTCGAACTCGATCCGATTCCCTTACCCTTCGACCTGGTTGGGATGTTCACCCACGTCCACCGCACCTGGTTCTCTCATCTGCCGAGGCCTGCGATCAGATGGGCGCGCCAGAGCCCGCAGCGGACCCTGAACTCGATCCGCTTCGCCTGCTACCGCCGTCGGCCTCAGGCCGCCGTCGTGGTCAATCCACGGCTGGCCCGCCCCTGGGTAGCGCGGCTTTTCGTGGAACACGTGCTCTATCATGAGCTCTGCCATCACGCCCAGGCGCATGCACCCATCCGTGGCGAAAGTCCGCACAGCCGGCGTTTCCGCGAATGGGAATCCCAATATCCCCATCACGCGCTCGCCACTGCGTGGGAGAGCCAGAACCTCGACCGTTTTCTCGGTGCCTGAGCTTTCTCTGGACGAAGGCCGAGGAGGGATCGCCTAAGGCCGATGTTGCCGGCGCCGGAGCGACCTCGAGGGATGTTGAGTCGGCGATTGCTAAATCACTTTTCCCGGATGCCGGGTTGCGCCGGGTCCGGCAGATGCAGTAACCGTTCGATCGCCCGTCCAGATCAGCTTCTCGCCGATTTTGACCTTACCTCGTCGTGCCACATAATGTATGATAATATATATTATGGTTAATTTAAACGGCACGGGACGAATGCTGCAACTCGACTTAGACCGATTGTTGGGAAGAGGTCGATAAAGGTGGGACTGTGACGGTTCACCAGGTTGCCGATAGGGCCAGAACACCCCAACACCGCCAAATGAGCATCCACTAAAAGGATGATGGACCAGTGGCGAACGGGCCGCTCACAAAGGCACTGATGCAGTGCAGTCACTGACCACGGCAACGGAATCACCAGTGAGGCGAATCGGTAGATCCACCATAGCTGGCGCTCCGTTCATCACGTCGTTACGCATTCAATTCATGAGGGGGTCCAACCCGACGGGCCCCCTCGCAGACTGCCCGCTAAATTACAAAGGCCTCACCACCTGATTGCCTTGAGCAATCTCACATCCGGGCGAGCCTGCGATGCGGGGTCATAGGCGGAGACCTATGGCCTTTCAAACAATTGAATCAATGAGGGGGCCCAGATCTGGGCCCCCTCCATGAAGACATGCGTTCGGAACCTGTTTTCAGCGCGCAGCGGCCGCTTCCGCCATGCTGCTTGCGAGCGCGGCGCGGACCTGTGCTACGATCTCCTCTGGCGCGGTCGCCAAAGGAATGTTGACCGCGGCGCCGCTACGTGCCTTGAGTTCAACCAGGCCTTCCGCGACACCACGACCGCACACGACTCTCAGCGGCACGCCGATCAGATCCCAGTCCTTGAATTTCACGCCGGGCTTCTGGTCGCGATCATCGAGCACCACTTCGATGCCGGCAGCAAGCAACCTGTCGTAGATGGCTTGAGCCGCTCCCTCTACGGCGACATCGCCAGGTTTGCCGACCGGTACCACCACGCAGTGATAAGGCGCGATGGCCATCGGCCAACGCATGCCATCCTGATCATGGTGCTGCTCAACTGCGGCAGCGATCACGCGTGAGGTTCCGATGCCGTAGCAACCCATGACGAAGGGGTGAAGCTTCTGATCCTGGCCGGTGAATTCGGCTTTCATGGCCGCGGAATATTTGGTGCCGAGCTTGAAGATGTGTCCGACCTCGATGCCACGTTTCTGCGCCAGGGTGGAGGTACAGCGGGGGCATCCGTCACCGGATTCCACCGTCACCAGATCATCACGGAGGATGGTGGCACCCGCCGCATCGCGATCGAAGCGGAAGCCGACCAGGTGATGGTCGGAACGGTTGGCGCCGACGACCAGCGGCAGGTCCTGGGGCACGCTCGGATCGACGATGAGGTAGTTGACCTTCAAAGCCGACGTCGGGCCAGCAAAGCCAGGTTCCGCTCCGGTGGCTGCCACTACTTCTTCCGATTGCATCGGCCGCAATTCGAGGACCGGGCCGCGGTCGTGCAGGTGACGGGTCACGGCATTGGTCAGCTTGACCTCGTTCACCTGGCGATCGCCTGGGACGAATGCGGCGACGGTTACTTCGCCGCCGGTGACCTTGGCGACATAGAGGACACACTTCAAACACCGTCCAGCGGTGACCCAGGAATGCCCAGCGGCCGTGAGGAAGGACGTCACCTCGTCGATGCCACCGATGTTCGGGGTTTCAACGGCGGTGAGCGTCGCGCCCCCCTCCCAACGTTCGGTCGGAAGACGGCGAACCGCACGTTCGACATTGGCCGCGTAACTGCAGCCATTACAGAACAGGATCGCATCCTCGCCAACCTCCGCCGCGACCATGAACTCATGGCTTCCATTACCGCCAATGGCACCGGAGTCGGCCTCCACGGCGAAAGCTTCGAGGCCGAGCCGCTTGAACGTGCGCAGGTAGGCCACGCGCATCGCCTCATACGTCTGATCCAGCGACGCATCGCTGTCGTGGAAGCTGTAGGCGTCCATCATGATGAATTCCTTCACGCGCATCAGGCCGAAGCGCGGGCGGATCTCATCGCGGAACTTGGTATGCTGCTGGAAAAAAGTCACCGGCAGCTGCTTGTAGCTCTTGACCACGGTGGCGGCGTAATCGGTGACGACCTCCTCGGCGGTCGGTGCGAGACCGAAGACCTGGCCCCCGCGATCGCGTACCGTCAACATCGTGCGGCTGGCCTGATAGGTCGCCCATCGGCCAGACTTCTCCCATAGGGCTTGTTCCTGCATGATGGGCATGGTCACTTCGAGGCCGCCGCTGCGGCTGATCTCTTCAGCAACGATGCGCGCCGTCTTATCGATCACGCGCTTCAGCAATGGCGCATAGAGGTACAAACCGGCACCACTCTTGTGCAGGAAGCCGCCGCGCAGGAGCAGCCGATGGCTGGCGATCTCTGCCTCGCTCGGATCTTCTCGCAGGGTGACCAGGTTCATGCGGCTTGCGCGCATCGGAGGCTCCAGGGGTGGCCGTCAGCATGCCACCCGGAGGTCGCTGCTGGCGGATCGGCGCGCGAGGGTGCCCAACCCGCCACGCTGCGCAACATCCCGGGCTGGAATCGCGCATCGGATGGACGGAAAGCATCGCCAGGGTTGCGGCAGGCCTCAGGCCCCCTACACCCGCGTGCCCACATGAACCGCCCCCTAGCCGATGATCAGACACGCTTGGCTGCCACCGAACTGTGGCTGATCCGCCACGGGGAAAGCACCGGAAACCGAGACGGCCTGCTCCAGGGCCAAGCCGACCTGCCCTTATCACCATTCGGTCATGAACAGAGCCGACGTCTGGCCGACCGGCTGGCCACCACGCGTTTCGCGGCGTTGTACAGCAGCGATCTGTCGCGGGCCCGGGAGACTGCCCTGTACCTCGCCCAGCGCTGGAACCTTCCGATCCAGAGCGACTCCCGTCTCCGCGAGATCCATGTCGGCGACTGGTCGGGCCTGCCCAACCATGTCATCGCCGAACGTTTTCCTGCTGAATGGCTGCGCTGGATGGACCGCGACCCGACCATCAAACGAGGTGGCGGGGAATCCTACGCGGATGCGCAACTGCGCGTGACCATCGCGCTGAGCCAATTGGCGAGGAACCATCCCGGCGAACGCTTGGCGGTGGTGATGCATGGCGGCGTGATGCGTGCCTACATCGCCTCACTGCTGGCCCTCGACCTGCGCCTGATCTGGCACTTTTCGATGGTGAACACCGCGATCTGCAAGGTCAGGCCCTTTGCCCAGGCGATGGGCGGCACCCGTCCACGGCTGGGACGCATCGACATGATCAACGACCATGCCCATCTGGTCGGGCTTCGCCCAGGGGGACCCACGCCCGCGGTATGAGCGGAAGTGGCGGAAGTGGTGGAAGTGATGGCGGTCGCTTCCGCCCATCCGGGCCTCAGAACTTCACGATGTCGTCTGTCTTTTCTTTCAGCGATGATTCGGCCTTCGTCTCGTACTGCTTGAGGAGCTCGGAAATCTTCTCGCTCGCCTTCTTGGTGGTGTCCTCGGGCAGCTTGTCGGCCTTACCCTTGGTTTCGATCGCCTTGATCACGTCGCGGCGCAGGTTGCGCATGGAGACTTTGCACTTTTCGGTGGCCTCTTTGGCCTCGCCCGCGAGTTGTTTGCGGCGCTCACTGGAAAGCGGCGGTACGTGGAGGCGGATCACCGACCCGTCGTTCTGTGGCATCATGCCGAGTTGGGCCTCGGTGAGCCCCCTCTCGATTGCTTTGAGCAGGGCCTTGTCCCAGGGTTTCACCAGGATCTGGGCCGGTTCCGGCACGCTGAGTCCGGCACATTGAGCGATCGGCATGCGGCTGCCGTAGGCCTCGATCTGAACGTGCTCGATCATGGCGATAGTGGCCCGACCGGTACGGATGTGTTTGAAGTCATGGGCCAGGGAGCCCAGCGCCTTGTCGAACTTGGCGGTGCAGTCTTTGATCTCGATATCGAAGCTCATCGGTGCTCCTGGCAGGTGGGAATCGCAGATGTGGAATGGATCATGAAGGTGGCGCGCCGACCAGCGTTCCCGGAGGGTTCGGCCCCAAGGCCGCGGCGATCGATCCCGGCGTGGTCATGTCGAACACCCGGATGGTGACGTTGTGGTCGCGGCAGATGGGGAAGGCGGTGGCATCCATCACGGCGTAACGGCCCGCCACCGCCTGGTCGAAGGTGAGAAAGTCGAAGCGTTTGGCGTCGCTGACCTTCTTCGGATCGGCGGTATAGATGCCATCGACCTTGCTGCCCTTCAGGAGTTCCGCCGCCCCGATCTCGGTAGCCCGCAGGGCCGCGGTGGTGTCGGTGGTGAAAAACGGATGGCCAGTACCGCCGCCGAAGACGACCACGATACCGGCCGCCAACCAAGCCATGACCTGAGCACGGTTGTACTGGTGGCACACATTGGGGATATGGTGCGGCGCGACCACCTCGCAGCGACCGCCTTGGCGCTCGATGCCTTCTTTGAGCGCCAAGCTGTTGATCAGAGTGGCGAGCATGCCCATATAGTCGCCGCGCGTAGGGTCGCCGGCGTTCTTGCCGTGCATCATGGCTCCGCGCATGATGTTGCCCCCCCCCACCACGACCGCGATGGGACTTCGGACGAGGCCGCTGAGGAGCTCGGCGCACACCCGTTCAACGATCTGCCAGTCGAGTATGCCATCCTGCGCCTGCAATGCCTCGCCGGATAATTTGAGCAGGCGTGGACGGATGGGGGCGGCAACCATGGGCCGAGATGGTAAAACCACCCGGCAAGGCGCAAGACGGCACACCACGCCGCCGCTGATCGCTGATCAATGCTCCAGGCGGACCTGCGCCTCAGCGATCACCGTGCCGCGCACAGTGCGTCCGTCGGAGCCGCGCCGTACGGCGATGCTCTCACCGATGCGGCCATCATTGAGAGCCTCGCCCTTCGCCATGAGGTTGAAACGGTCGCTGGTAACCAGCAAGGTGATCTCCTGGCCCGAACGCACCGCCGGTGGCAGGAGGACGACCGCTGCGTGCACAGGAGCCCCCTCCGCCAGATCGATGCGAGCTTCACGCCCAATCAGCTCGGTCTGGGCGCCGGCTTTGACCGAGGTCCGCTCTACCAGCATGCGCTGGGTGCGCACGTCCCCCGGTCCGATGCGTTCGCCACGCCGCAATGCGCGCGCCGCCACGGTCATCTCGCGATGCCGGACCACGCGCAGGGTGATCAGGGCGCGGCCGACCTCCGTCTCGCCACGCATCACCCGCAGACGGAAAGGGATGTCTCCGCTGCGGCTGTTGTCGAGCGCCTGGGCGAGAAGAATGATGTCGGCTCCGCCCGCAGGAATGGTCACCGAACCGGATGAGCGCAAGGTGGTGACCGTGAGCTCATCCCCGTCGGCGGTGACCGTGGCGGCAGCGGCCGCCACCAGTTCGGCTTCACTGACGACTTGGCCACGGCGGGACACCCGACTCGTGCCACTGATGTTCAAGGATGGACCGAGACCGTGGGCGAGTGCACGGCGGATGTCATCCGGCTCGAGGCGCCGTTCGCGCAGATCCGGCAACTCTGTCACCGGCAGATCGCGGATGACCTGGATCAGATCCGCGTCGCCGCTGAGCTCGGCCACATCGCTCAGGGTCGCGCGTTCGCTCGCAACGGAAACCGTGGGTCGCAGCAGCACTGAGACCTCGCCAGCCACGAGGGCACATGAAAGCGTGAGCATCACCAGGACATGCATCACCGGATGATCTCGTTCGCGGTCTGCATCATCTCATCGCTGGTCTTGATGCTTTTCGAATTCATTTCATAGGCACGTTGCGCGACGATCAGGTTCACCAGTTCGGTCACCACCTCGACGTTGGCTTTTTCCAAGGTGCCACCGCGGATGTAACCGAAGCCGTTTTCCGCCGCGTTGCCGACTTCCGCCGTCCCGGAGGCGGCGCTCTCCTGGAACAGGTTGCGGCCGATGGCCAGCAATCCCGGGTTATTGATGAAGCGGGTGAGGGTGATGGTGCCGATGACCTGCGGGTCGACGGTGTTTGGCAGTACCACACTGACCTCGCCAGTGGGCGAGACGGCGAACTGGGTGGCGCCCTGCGGTACCGTGATGTTGGGGTCGACATAGAGGCCTTCCGGAGTCACCAGACGGCCTTCGGCGTCGGGTCGGAAATCGCCGGCGCGGGTGTAGGCCGAGGTGCCGTCATTGAGCGTGACGCGGAAGAAGCCCTCGCCATCGATCGCTATGTCGAAGGGCGCACCGGTCTCTTCGATGTTACCTGGGGTGAAGATGCGCGGGGTACCACTCAGGCGCACGCCGTTGCCGATCTGGGTACCAGTGGGATTGCGTCCTGAATCGCCGTTGCGAACTCCCGGGGAGACCGGCGTGTCATAGAACAGGTCCTGGAAATTCACCCGCTGGCGTTTGAAGCCGTTGGTGTTGACGTTGGCGATGTTATTGGCGATCACATCGACGTTGGTCTGCTGGGCGACCATGCCGTTGGCGCCGGTCCAGAGTGCACGGGGCATGGAACCTCCTCAGTAACTGTGGTTCAAACGGTTTGATGTGATCATGAGCCACCACGCAGGAGCTCACTCAGTCCCCCACCGAGGTTGGATTGCTCCTTCAGCGCTCGCTGGGCGGCATCGTAACGCCGATGCACCGCGATCATCTCGACCATCTGCTCCAGTGGTTCGAAATTAGACTTCTCCAGGTGTCCCTGCGCGATCTGCACATTGGTCACGTCGCTCATCGCCTGTTCGCCAGGATCGAAATACTGGCCATTCAGCGGCACCAGCTGGCGCGGATCGGCGACCGTGACGACACGCACCTGGTCGATCACGGCCTGTTGGGGGATGCCATTCTGGATGGTCTCCGCCGTAACCCGTCCACCGGCATCGACGATGATGCGGCGGGCATCCGCAGGCACCGTGATCGGCCCACCCTGGCCTTCGACCAGCCAACCTTGCGGTGTGACCAGCCGTCCCTGCGCATCGGGCGCAAAGTGCCCAGCGCGTGTCAGCAGCGTGCGCCCCTGATCATCGCGCACGCGATAGAACCCTTCGCCGCGCAGCGCCAGATCGTAGGGCGCCGCGGTGGGTTCCAGCTGCCCTTCGGAAAAACTGAAATAGCTGCCTGACGTCAGGATGCCGGCACCACCATCGCCGGCGATGTCTTCGGTTTTGCCCTGCGTGCGCAGCATGTCCGCGAAAGAGTTACGGCGGACACTTTCTTCACGGTAGCCGGCAGTCTGCTGGTTGGCCAGGTTGCGGGCATTGATCTCCTGCGCACGGGTCTCGACGACCATGGCGCTGGCCGCTGCGTAGATGCCCTTGGGCATGGTGGATCTCCCCATCCGTTGTGCAGGATCTGCACACTGCCGTGTCCACGGCCAACGGATGGGGGATCCATCGCAACGACAATGCCAAGGCACCCCTCACGGTTTGGTAATGTTCGGCCTGAGGGCAGCAAACCGCCGCCAAGACGTGCACCTTCCGGTTATAATTGCCCCTCCGGAAGCCGAACATGCAAAAACCCAGGGCAGAGCCCTGGGTTTTGCGGTAACCGGCTGAGAATATCGGTTCAGCGCTTGCTGAACTGACAGCCACGGCGGGCTTTGCGCAGGCCGTACTTCTTGCGTTCGACCATACGGCTGTCGCGGGTCATCAGACCGTGGCGACGCAGAGCGGCTTCCGTCGACGGCTCGGCTTTTACCAGAGCACGTGAGATGCCGAGGATGCAGGCGCCGACCTGGCCAGTCATGCCACCGCCGTCAACATTGACGAAGACGTCGAAACGTGCGGCCGTCTCGGTGATTTCCAAGGGGATGCGCGCCATCTTCTGAAGACGGTCGACAGGGAAGTATTCCTCCACCTTGCGATCGTTGATCATTATCAGGCCACTGCCGGGAGCGATGCGGACGCGGGCGACGCTGGTCTTACGACGACCCAGGCCCCAGATGTATTCCTTGCCAGCCATTGAAACGTATCTCCAGAGATGATTACAAACCGCACACCGGCGCACCCGGCTTTCACGGAGGGCAGGACTCTATGGCGACCGGCCGGGCGTCAAGTCCAGGACTGGGAGCGGTCAGCGGACGCGGTAGCCGCCACCGGAGGCGCCATTCCAGCTGAATGACCACGCGCTGTTGCTGCCGCCACCCGAGGCGCCGATGTGCCAGCCGATACCAGGGCCACACACCGGCGGACGGACTATGGGATAGGCGGGGTAGCCGGGACCGTATGCCGGTCCGTGCCACCCGCCGAAGGGATTGTAGTAGGGCGAGCGGTAATAACCGCTGACGTAGGTTTCCGGATAGGTCACCGCTGCGTTTTCTGCCGCGATCGCGGCGGTCAAACGGGCTTGGCGGCGTTGCTCATCACGTTCCTTGCGCGCGCTGAGTTGTTCATCACGCCGTCTGGCCTCATCGAGGAGGGTCTGTTCCTGCATCGCCCAGGTCACCCACGAGCCTCGAAAAAACACGTCGCCGCGAGCGACTGCACTTTCATTCACGCGCATCCACACTCCCTGGCAACGCGTCATGCCGAGCATTTTTCGGGCTTCGCCATGATGGCGGTCAAGCGCCAGGACGCGCACTGCGAGATCCTTGGCGGCAGCAGTCTCACCGCGTTCCTGCAGCTTCCGCGCCAGATGCCACCACTCGTCACTGGTGGCATCTGTGCGTTTGGACAGTGCTGCGACCTGTTGATTCAGTTCGCTGAGCGCGGTCTGTCGGGCAGAGACTCCGTAGACCACCCGCTCCACCTGAGCCCGGGGGAAATGTTGGATGGCCACCAATCCAGCTGAGCCAACCCGGATATCGATGGTTTCGGACCCCGCCGATGACACCACCTCGCCTTCAACGACCCGGCCATCGGTGAGATACAGCTCATCGGCCGTCAACCAGCTGATGGCCATCAAGCCCACCAAAGTAACCAACCAGGAACGTCGGACGTTAGTCATGACATCTCTCCAGATCGAATGCAGGCCGAGTGCGGTGGCAGTTTTGACTTTAGAGCTGTGCGGGAAACCCAAATCCTTGATCGTTGTGCTTGACGCTTGTACCCGGGAGCTCTAGGGTAACTAGCTAAATTACCCACATGCCCTCACCAACCGCCTATTTCCTTGGTATCGATGTCGCCCGCACCGGACTTGGTTTGGTGGTCCTGGCTGGTGACGGTCGCCAGGTCGCTTCGCTGCACCGCGCTTATGGCGGCGGCACCGATCTGTTGTTCGATCCGCAGGATTGGTGGAGGGCCGCCCGCACCGGGATCAAGGAGATCCTGCGGCGCGCAGAACTGCGTGCTGATCAGATCCGCTGCATCGGCGTGACCGGTGACAGCGACGGTATGGTGGCACTCTCCAAAGACGGCAAGGTCTTGTCTCTCAGTAGCCTGGGAGCCGACCCAAGGGCCGAGTCGCAAGTCGACCTGCTGAATAAGACCGTCGGCGCACGTAATCTGCTCAACCTCGCGAGCGGGCCGGCCCAGGCCGGTGCCGGCGCCGTGAAGCTGCTGTGGCTGCGTGAGAACGAGAAGCGCGCCTGGCACGATCTCGGTGTCGTATTGAGCCCCAAGGATTTCATCCGCTTCCGGCTGTGCGAAACACTGGTGACGGATGCATCGGACGCTGCCGCGACCTTGCTGTTCAATCCCAAGACCCGTGCGTGGTCAAAACAGCTGTTGACCCTCCTCGACATCAATCAGGCGTGGTTGCCGACCATCAGCAGCGGTCAGCTGATCAGCGGTCGTGTCACCACCACCGCTGCTCGCGAAGCCGGGCTTCAATCTGGCACGCCCGTCATCACCGGTGGCGGGCATGCGGCCTCATCGGCGATTTCGGCTGCGGTGCTTGGCAGTGATAGCGTGATGCTCGAGCTTGGCGGGATCGGGGGCTTATTCGCCCCGACCGGCGATTCGGTCCGCGATCCGAGTGGACGTCTGGTCACCACCTGCCATTGCATCGCCGGTACCTGGGCTTTGACGCAATCGGATCTCGCTGGTTCCGAGCCGCTCGACTGGCTTCAGCAGCATGTATTTCCAAGCGAAGTCATGCAGGCGAAACGCGCGCAACGCGACCCGCTCGAGCCGATGGCCGAATTGGCGTCGGAGACTCCGCCTGGGTCCGATGGGTTGATCTACCTCTCGCCCAAGCAGTCACCGCGTCTGACCGGATTCGTCGGCCTCAACCGCAAGCATGGACGGGGCCACCTGGTGCGCGCGGTGCTCGAAAGCGGCGCGCTGTCTCTGAAGGCGGCGTTGGATGCCCTGATTGACCTCAAACGGGAACCCGAGCACATCCTCGCGGTGGGCCCCGGAGCGGCGAATACGCTGTGGTGTCAGATCCTCGCGGACGCCCTCGACCGTCAGATCCACGCCATCCCTGGGGCCGAATGTGCGGCCACCGGCGCGGCGATCCTCGCCGGCTCCGCGGTAGGTCTCTACAAGACGGTCCCTGAAGCCTGTTCCAAGATGGTGGGAGCGAAGGTCGCCTACCAGCCACGCAAGGCTGCCACTGGGGTTTATCAGATGCTCGCTCCCACTCTTGCCCGCCTGCAGCAAACCGGGGCTTCATCCCCAGCCGACGGCCTGGCGGTGGTGGAGGCCCAATCATGAGTCTGGCTCGTGGCCCCCTCTTCGTCGTCCATGCGGTGTTCGCCACCGTGGTG
>JANPIY010000927.1:0-1742 GCA_031425255.1 Planctomycetota bacterium | reverse complement strand
CCGGACTGGGTCAAGATCAAGCTCAACCAGAGCGAGGAATTCCTCATCGTCGGCTATTGGTCGAGTGGCAAACACGGGCTGAGCTCGCTCCTGCTGGGGTGTTACGCGTCTACCGCCGACGCGCGTGCAGCGCGCCATCTCCGCTACTGCGGGAAGGTGGGGAGCGGGTTCAGCGAGGACGATCGCATACAATTGGAAAAGGCGCTCCGCCGTCTCCAGGTGGATGTCGCTCCGGTGAACGGTGGGCCCCCCCGCGACCGCGACATCGTCTGGTGCAAACCGCATCTGGTCGCACAGATCCAGTACAGCGAATGGACCCACGATGGGGCTCTGCGCCATCCGGTCTTCATGGGACTGCGAAGTGACAAGGAGCCCCAGGAGATCGTTCATCGTCTGCCTGAGCCTCATTCCTGATCCACAGCCCGGGACTCTTGCGCACAGAATTCGATGAGGCTCCGTTCATTTCATTGCTTACGAGGCGTCGGTTCCCGCGCCGCCCACTTCCCTGCCCATCGCAGTTGCCGTCGCAGTACGCGCCAACCCAGGCTGGCTCCCAGGCCTACCAGCCAGCCATCGTTGGCATAACCCGCCGCCTGCGCGGCCAGACGCGCGGCGCGCTGGATATGGGTCGCGCGGTAGCGGCGGAGGCTGGCGCAGTGAAAGGCGGCGCCCGCACGCCGACGTCGATACCGCCCTCGGGCTCCGCTGGCATGCCAGGCGAAGGCCAGTTCGTCATCCCCGGTGTCGGCAATGCGGCCGAGGACGACGCCCAGCATCCGCCAACGCGGTCTGGTGCTGCGGTATCGGCGGGCGTGGTCGAGGAACAGACGGTAGTGACGCGCCTCGTCGCCGGCGATGCGCCGGCAGATCTCGCGCAGCACCGGTTCGACCACCGACTCGCGCAGAGCGGTATAGAACGTGGCCGTACCGATCTCGACCGTGCAACGTGCCACCAGTTCGCCGAGTCGTGAACCGCGCACCGACACCGAGGCGCCCTCAGGCAGGCGCACGGTGTCGGAAAAGCGGGCGAGGGCGGCGCCACCATCGAAAGTCGGATCGGCCTGCTCGGCCCAGCGGCGGAGGGCGGCACCGTGCTGCTCCTCTTCGGCAACCCAGCGGTCGATCACCGCGCGGAAGACCGCGTCGTCGTGGAAGACTCCGTGCAGGTAGCGCCCATAGCTGGCGGCATTGTGCTCTACCAGACCGGCTGCTTTCACCAGATGGAGGGTTTCCTCGTCGACCAGCTCGCGGCGAAAGGCTCCCCATGGGATGTCGTGTAAGGACCAGCGCGGTCGCTGAGCAGCAGGCGGGATCGCCATGGCTGGTGCCGGGCCCACCTCGCCAACAGGTGAGGACGAGGATTGCGGAAGGTGGAGCGGGGCGGGCATGCGGGCTTCATGCATGCGCCATGCCGGTCATTCCCTGGGTGCCACGACTGGAGTTTGATCTTTCCCCATAAGGCCAGCCTGACGGGAAGAAAATCAGGACCGCAGCAGCAGCACTGCAAATCGCAACGCTTTCACAGTCGCTGTGAGGGCGTTCGGTCGGGCTGCGCGTGCAGCATGCGTGCATACCCAGGCGCTGTCGCTCGACCGACGCGCTGCATTTCTCCGGTCTTTGTGCAGCATCTCAGCAATGTGGGCCGTGCATTCGGCAGCAAGAACGATGGCGAGAATACGGTGGACATTCGCGTGTCAGAAATCCCTCCGTGCGATGACAGGCGGCGGCGTCGAGTGTCTGGT
>JANPIY010000926.1:0-2113 GCA_031425255.1 Planctomycetota bacterium | reverse complement strand
GCGTGATGCGAGAAGGTGGTGTCCATGGAGAGGCTGCGCAGCGCATTCGGGGCGCGGCCGGAGGGGCGGATAGCTGGGCTGTTCATGCGCGGCGGCTTAGCAGGGTCTCGCCACCACGCCTATGTCAGCCGGGCGACCCGGGCGACTGCCTATCGGGTCTCGATCCGGACGCTGCTCCCGCCCACGCTCAGCTCCACACCGCTGCGGGTCTGGTTCTGGTAAAGCCAGAAGCCTCCTGCGCCCAACACCAGGCATACGACGCCGACGATGATGGCATTTCGATTCATGGGGATGTCCAGTTTTGCAGGCATGCACGCGGTCGCGGCACGGTTCGAGAGATAGTGGCGTACCCGTCAGGCAACAATGTGGCGGGCCGCTTCAGTCCCTGCCGGCCCCTCGCGATGCGACGATTGAGGTAGCTGCGGCCACCTCAATCGCCAGGCTTCACCGGAAGGTCGGCACCGCATCATCCTCCGGCAGATCCGGCATCGGCACGTCGATCCGCACCGTGCTGGGGTCCACCCCCGTCCCGCGGTCGAGCCAGTAGGTCACGCTCTCCGGCCAGAAGATGACGATGGCGACGAGGATGATCTGCAGGAACAGCCAGGGGATGGCGCCCAGGTAGATGTCCTTCGTGAGGACTTCCTTGGGCGCGATGCCTCGCAGATAGAACAGCGCGAAGCCGAAGGGTGGATGCATGAAGCTGGTCTGCAGGTTGATGCAGAGCAGCACGCCGAACCACACCAGGTTGATGTCCAGCTTCTGCGCCACCGGTGCCAACAGGGGCACCACGATGAAGGCGATCTCGAAGAAGTCGAGGAAGAACGCGAGGAAGAAGACGAAGACGTTGACGAAGATCAGGAACCCCGTCTGGCCGCCGGGCAGGTGCGACAGCAGGTGCTCGATCCAGATCGTGCCGTCCACGCCCTGGAACACCAGGCTGAAGACGGTGGCGCCGATCAGGATGAAGATGACCATCGACGTGATGCGCATGGTGTTGCCCATCGCCTCGCGCAACAGCGCCCATGAATAGGTGCCTTGTGCAACGGCCAGGCCGATAGCGCCCATCGCGCCCATCGCGCCCGCCTCGGTCGGCGTCGCCAGTCCCATGAAGATGGTGCCCAGCACCAGGAAGATCAGCACGATGGAGGGCACCATGCCCTTCAGCACCCGCCAGTAGAGTGGCCAACCACGCGGCTCCAGCGCCTCGGGCGGCAATGGCGGCACCTTGTGCGGCGCGAAGATGGATACGCCCCAGATGAACAGCATGAAGATGACGATCTGCAGGATCGAGGGCCCGATCGCGCCGGCATACATGTCGCCCACGCTCTTGCCGAGTTGGTCGCCCAGCACGATCAGCACCAGGGAGGGCGGGATCAGCTGCGTGATGGTGCCCGAGGCAGCGATGACGCCGGTGGCGATGCGCATGTCGTAGCCGTCGCGCATCATGATCGGCAGCGAGATCATGCCCATGGCGATCACGCTGGCCGCGACGGTGCCGGTTATGGCGCCCAAGATGGCGCCCACCAGGATGACCGCATAGGCCAGCCCGCCCGGCACTTTGCCGAACAACTGCCCGGTGCCCTCCAGCAGGTCCTCAGCCAGGCCGCAGCGTTCCAGGATGGCGCCCATCAGCGTAAAGAAGGGGATCGCCAGGAGCAGGTCGTTCGAAAGGATTCCAAACACCCGCAGCGGCAGATTGCCCAGGAAAGCCTGGGTGAAGAAGCCCAGCTCGATCGAAAGGAAACCGAAGAACAGGCCGACCGCGGAGAGGCTGAACGCCGCCGGGAAACCCATGAGGAGGAAGATCACCAGGCCGCCGAACATCAGCGGCGGCATCACGTCGAGCGTCATTCGGCGACGCTCCGGGTCATGGTCGGGCACCCGATCGTCGAGGTGACCGGTTCACGCCCGGCCGTGACGGCGTCAAAACTCATTGCTCAGGCTTCTTGTATTCGAGGAAGGCGTTGCCGCGCACCGGCACGCCGCGCAGCACGGCAACTCGCTTGATCAGCTCCGAAAAGCCCTGCAGCACCAGCATTCCGAAGCCCAGGGGCAGGATCAGCTTGACCGGCCAGCGCAGCAGCCCGCCGGCGTTGGGGCTACCCTCGTT
>JANPIY010000925.1:0-4711 GCA_031425255.1 Planctomycetota bacterium | reverse complement strand
TTGGGGGTTTCGGCCCAGCCCATGGCTTCGAGCAGGGGCAAGCCGAGAGCGAGGCCACCGAGACCCTTGAGCACGGTACGTCGATCGATGAGCCAGTTCTTACGCATGGGGTTCCTTGGTCAGACGGGATATGTCGCTCTGCGGTGTTCCGTGTGGGTACTTTCCGCGGATGAATCCATGAGGGCCGGTCCAACCGCGGAGGATGCAGAGGTGAGCTTCCCCATTCTGCGTCCCATGCGTCCTTCTGGGCAATTTCTTCAGCGGCGACCGCCAGCCGATATTCACCACAGAGCGCACGGAGCGCACAGAGAAGAGCTGGTCACCCTCTGTGGGCTTTGTGAGCTCTGTGGTGGATATCCGTTGGCGATCAGCGAGAAGCGGCCAAGCCGCCATGGGATTCTGCGGTTGGAACGGCTGTGCGATGTTCATCGCGTCTCCCGGCGATTCACGAACGGGTAGCTCATGGCGATGTGCACCAGCAGCGTTTGGAGCTTGTAGCCATCCTTGGCGATCGCCGCGGTGAGGTCGTCGACCACCACCTCGTCGTAGCCGTCGAGATCGCGACAGAGCGCGTAGGCCACCATGTGGTGGGTCAGCGCGCGGGCGACCTCGTCGCGACGGCTGGCGATGATGCGTTTGAGGTCTTTGGGCGCATGGAAGGCGATCTTGCCTGGGAGTTCGCCGCTGGCGTCGACGCGCAAGCCGGTGTCGTCCTTGTCGCGCCACCGGCCCATGACGTCGAAATTCTCCAGGCCGAAGCCGATCGGATCCATCACCACGTGACAGCCCGAGCAGGCCGGATCGCTGCGATGGCGTTCGGCGCGCTGGCGCAGATTGAGTGCGGCATTCGCCGGCACGTCCTGCTGTTCCAGCGATGGCACGTTCATCGGCGGGTTGGGCGTCGGCTGGCCGAGGATGTTCTCGAGCACGAAGCGGCCGCGTTTGACCGGGCTGGTGCGGGCGGGCATCGAGGTCACCGCCAGGACCCCGGGGAGCGTGAGGATACCACCGCGATTGGCGTCGTTCAGCGTCACGCGACGGAACTGCGCGCCCTTCACTTCGTTTTCCAACCCGTAGACGCGAGCGAGAGCTCCGTTGAGGAAGGTGAAGTCTGCCGCCAACAGATCGAGCAGGCTGCGATCCTCGCGCAGCACGTGATCGAACAGCAGCGCCGCTTCCTCGTACATCGCCTGCCGCAGCTCGGAGTTCATCAGCGGGAACTTCTGTTCGTCAACCGGCATGGTGGCGAGACGATCGAGACCAAGCCACTGCGCGCCGAAGCCGTCGAAGAAGGCGCGTGCCCGCGGATCGGCGATCAGGCGGCGGATCTGCGCTTCCAGCACCGTGGCCTCACCCAGTCGTCCCTGGTCGGCGAGCGCCGCGAGTTCGTCGTCGGGCATGGTCGCCCACAGCAGGTACGAAACCTTCGCGGCGATCTGATGATGGCTGAGGCGGACGATCTGATCGGGTTCGCCGCGGCTGGTATCAGCCGACAGGTAGAGGAACTGGGGCGACACCAGCACGCCCTTGAGCATCAGTTTGACCGCCTCGGCGAAGACCTCGTCCTGGCCGTCGGCGAGATCGAATACCGCCAACAGCACCTCCAGTTCCGCCCTGGTCGCCGGTCGCCGGAACGCGCGTCGGGCGAATGCCTCGGCGATCTGGCGTGCGGCAGCGCGTTTATCGAGGTCCTTGCTCGGACTGGCGACGAACAACCGCTTCTGGACCTCGGTGGCGGGCGCGGCCGGCGGTCCGGTGATGTCGATGGTATCGATCCACAACGTGCGCTTCTGCGGCACGTCCTGGGCTGGTGCCGTGGCGGGTTTTGCGGGCGGCGTCCCCGGTCTGGTCGGTGGCCGTGGCCCGCCGGTGGGTGGCTTCGGTGCAGTGGGCTCGACGTCTGGCTGTACCACCGGATTGACCACGATGAAGGTCACCGGCAGGCGTCCTGCTGACAGCTTGGTGGTCAAGGTATAGGTCGCGGGCGACTTCAACGGCGCGGTGATCCTGATTTCACCCAGCACCTGGGTGCCGACCCGCACCGCCAGTCGCAACGGCTCCTTGCCGAGCTTCTCGGTCGCGGCGCGGATCCTGAAGGTGTAGGCACCATCGACGGGTGCCGGTAGCAGGCCACCGAGTTGCAGCGGACCGCTGAGCTGCCGCTCAGCGCCATCGGCTTTTCCTGGGTCGACTTTCCCGTCGCTTTGAGCATCGAGCTGGCCAGCGCGCCAAGCGAGTCTCACCTGGCCAGGACGGATGACGCGGTCGAGCACCTCGTCAGCGATGAGCAGGTACTTCTCCATCAGCAGCGGAGCGATGGCGCTGTTGAAGCCGGCACCGACGGTGTCATTCGGCAGCTCGTCCGCGATCTCCGGATCGACGCCGAAGAGGTCGCGCAGGGTGTTGGCGTATTCCACCTTGGACAGGCGGCGCACCGGCGCCGTCCCAGGGTCGGGCGGACTCAGCCGGCGCTGCGCCGCCAGCCACGCTCCCGCCTGCTTGAGTTCTCCCTCGCTCGGTTGTCGCTCACCCGGCGGCGGCATCTCCCGGCTGAGCAGCTTGCCCAAAGCGTGGCGCACCAACGGCAGGTCGCGCAAGGCGACCTCGCCATCGGTGAGGAAACGCAGGTTGGTGTCGCCCTTCACCTTCTTCTGCCCGTGGCAGTCCAGGCAGTAGGTCGCAAATAGCGGTTTCACGTGCTGGTCGAATACGGCGATCACCGCCTGGCGTTCCGGCGAGGTCGCCCCGTTGGCCGTGGCGATGAGCAACAAAGCGCCCATGACACGTGCCCAAATGGACCTGCATGGGAAGGCGAAGACCTGCTTTTGGAACGTTCTAATGGACACAGGACTGGATGACCATGAAGGCCGGGACATGTCAGAGAAAAATCGGCCGAGCAGCACCCGGGGCGCCTCGCCGCCCTATAGCATGGGTGCCGCCGTGCTGACGCCCACTTCCAGCCGTACGGCGAGTGCACGCGCCGCCACCAACCGTTTCGGCGAGGCGATGCGCTCTACCAGCATCTCGACGGCGACCTTCCCCAGTTCATAACGCGGCAGGATCACGGTCGTGAGCGGTACGCCGGTGTGATCGGCGATCTCATCGGCGATGGTGACGATGCTGAGGTCCTGCGGCACCCGCATGCCCAGTAGGGCGGTGGCGGCGTAGAGGATGGGCTCCGCCTCCCGCGCACAGTAGGTCACGACCGCGGTAGGCCGATCGCTGGCAGACAACCATGCGCGCGTCACCGGTAGCTGCTTGGCGGGAGGCAAGGACTCGGCCGTGGTGATGACGCGCGGCTGGAGCTTGGCCGCACGCATGGCCTGTTCGTACCCGGCCTGACGATCCCAGGCGCTGTAGTGCTGGTCCGGTTGGGTGGTGGCGTGGCAGTAATCGACGTAGGCGATGCGCCGGTGGCCGATCTGGAGCAGGTGTTCGGTGGCGAGCCGGCCAGCTCCCTCGTCATCCAGGTAGACGCAGTCGCGCGCGCGTTTGACGTTCATCCAGATCGCCGGCAGGCGGTGCCTCGTGATGACCTCGTCCAATGCCGCCGGTATGCCTGTGTTGTAGTTGATCAGCAGACCATCGGCCATGAGTTCGCCGATGATCTTCGGTACCTGCCCACGCTCGCGCAGGTCTTCCTCGGGAAGGATCGCGTGCACCAGATGCATGCCGGCGGCGCTCAAAGCGTGGTCCATGCCGGTGATCTGCGGCCTGAACAAGGTACTGCGCCAGGGGTTGTCGCTCAGCACCAGGGCCGCGTTGTTGAAACGCCCGGAGCGCATGGCCTTGGCCGCACTGTTGGGCCGGTAGCCCAGCTCCGCCGCCGCGGTCTGGACGCGCGCGACGGTCTCCGCTCGGAACAGGCTGGCCTTGCCACTCAATACCGCACCGACGGTCTGCAGCGACAGACCACAGTGTTCAGCGATTTTTTTGAGGGTGATGGCCATGAGAGTGGAGACGCAGGATGTAAGGGAGGTAGGATTAAAACAGTGCTCAGGGTCGAGCGGACGTCGGCGCCTACTTCGTGCTGACCTCCACGCCTTCGATCCGCACCGTCCCCGCATTGTGCCAATGAGGAATCAACGGCAGGAGCAGTAGCTCATGGCCATCACTGAGTTCAACCTCGACGTCAAAGGGGACCGGCGCATCGTCCCGCGGTACCTCGATGCGTCTGATCTCGGCGGCACGCTGGGTGTCTTTTTTCAGCAGCACCAGTGGGAAGGTCTTGGCCTCGCCTTCCCATGGCTTGCAGCGAGCGGCACCGCGTACGCGGTAGATCCCGGTGCGTGGTGCGATGAAGACCAACGCCGCGGTGCGCTGCTGCTGTCCGTCGACGCCGGTCCAGGCGCCACGGATGCCGGCGATGAAGGCGCCGTCGGCGACGCGTACCCCGGGTTGGCCGCCATGACCATGCGCGGCTGCGACCCATTCGGTTCCCGACCATACCAACGGTTTGTAATGCGCGGCGATGATGTGCTGATCGGCAGGCCATAACTGGTCGAGACGCCATACCGGCTTCCCAGCAGCGGTGATGGGGTTGCCGTCACTGGCATTGGTGGTCGTGCCTTCCCTTACCGCGGGCAGGCGCCACACCGGGGATGCCGCGCCGCCACTGCTGACGCTGAGATCGCGCAACGTCAGGTCGCCACCGGTGAACATGCCTTCGATGCGCGGCAGGAGCACCAGTTCGTCCCCCTTCCCGAGGGTC
>JANPIY010000924.1:0-2299 GCA_031425255.1 Planctomycetota bacterium | reverse complement strand
GCGCCTCGGCCTCCTGGTCGCGCATCGAATGCGGATCGCTGGTGAGGTCGCGCAGGCTGTTGCCGCAGCGCGTGCAGGTCATGACCTCCGGGCGGTTGAGCATGCCGCATTTGGCGCAGGTCATGACCTCGCTCGCAGCCGGCGGGCGATGGGTCGCCAGGCGGCGCTCGGTGATGGTCCGCCCCTGGCGTTCGCTCACCGGTTTGATCGCCGCATCGGCATCGGCTGGCGGGGCACTGAATTCCCCGCTGTGGCGCGGCCGGCGGTTGCCGTCGCCGGTCAGCGGCCGGGATCCGGGCGCATCGCCCAATCCGGGTCCCGGTGCATGCGGCACCGGCGGCAGTCCGGCGGGACCCGGTGCCGGCATGGACGGTAGCAGGCCGGAGGTGGTCGGTCGCGGCTTGGCCAGTTCGCCGGCCATGCGCACCGAGTCGTTCATGCCACCGCTCTGGGTCCGCATGAAACCGACGCGGTTGCCGAGCTCGAGCCACATCTGCCGGCATTCCTCGGCATCCTTGAAGCGATCCTGCGGATTCTTGGCCAGCATGCGCATGACCAGTTCGCTGATCTCCTTGGGGATGGCGGGATTGAGCTGGCGCGGCGGCGGCGGGGTGAACTCGCGCTGCTTGGTCATGATCTCGAAGGACGACTGACCGGTGAACGGTTTCTCGCCGGTCAGTGCCAGGTACGCGGTCACGCCGAGAGCGTAGATGTCCGAGCGTCCATCGAGCTTGCGCCCCATGCACTGTTCTGGGCTCATGTAGGCCGGCGTTCCCATCGCCAGACCGACCGCGGTCAGATCGGTGGCATCGTTGCGCGAGACATCCTTGGCCAGGCCGAAGTCGGCGATCTTGGCGATGCCGTCGAGGGTGACGAGGATGTTGTCGGGTTTGATGTCGCGATGCACGATGCCGCTGGTGCCGACATAGGCGAGGCCGGCCAGGCACTGCACCAGGAGCGGTGCCAGGGTTTCCACCGACATCATCACGCGGTCGGAGATCTGTTTCGAGAGGCTGAAACCCTCGATGAACTCCGTGACCATGTAGTAGAGGCCGTCGGTCTGGCCGAAATCGTACACCGACATGATGTTGGGGTGGTTGATGCGCGCGATCGACTTGGCCTCGCGCTCGAACCGCTTGATGAACTCGGCATTGTCGCACAGTGACTTGTTGAGGATCTTCACCGCCACCACGCGGTCGAGGCTGACCTGGCGCCCCTTGTAGACCAGGCCCATGCCGCCTTGACCGACCTTCTGCACGAGTTCGTAGTTGCCGAACAGCTTGCCCAGGTAGGGATCGGGCGCCTCGGTGGCGGCCTGATCGCTGTCGGACACCACCTTGGCCATGGGCAGATCGACCATCACCGACTGGTCGCGCTCGGCCCCTGGATCCATACGGAATTCAGGCGTCAGGTTGGCGGCCCCCGTCTTGCCCTCGACTCCACCCTCGACCGGTGCCTTGGGCAGGTCCGGCATACCTGGTAGATCCGGCAAACTCGGAAGCTCGTCAGATGGGCGGCTATCGTTGTCGAGCACCATGCGGGCGAGGTCTTTCGGCCCGGAGTCTAGAACCGGCTCAAAGCCAAAACAAGTGCCCGGAAGACACTTACGCAGGTTCCGGTGCAGCTGTGCCGTGCACTCCCAGAGGGTTAGGATCGAACCGAGAGATCACCGCACAGCCGCCAGTGACTCAAAAAATGAGACCACGTGAGCGGATGTGCGCGCGAGAGGTGGCGACCCGGGAGCAGGGATCAGGCCAAACCATCGGGTCCTAGGCGCCTTGGCGTCTTGGCGGTTCAGTCCTTCTGGCTCCAGCTGGGAAGTGCCTAGCCCAAGGTCTGGAGGTAGTGCTCGGCTTCGAGCGACGCCATGCAGCCCATGCCGGCGGCGGTGATCGCCTGGCGGTAGCGATGATCGCGCACGTCGCCGGCCGCGAACAGTCCTGCGATGTTGGTGTGGCAGCCGTGTTCGACCTCGATGTAGCCGTTCTCGTCGAAGGTCAGGCCGGTGTCCTTCAGGAACCCCGTATTGGGGGTGTGGCCGATGGCCATGAACACCCCCTTCACCTCCAGGCGCTTCTGCGTGCCGTCGCGGGTGTCGACCAGGGTGACGGCCTCCATCTTGTTCTTGGCATCGGTGGCATAGCCGCCCAGGGTCTGGTGCCATACCGGCTCGATCTTGGGATTCTTCAGCGCGCGCTCGGCCATGATCTTTGATGCGCGCAGTTCGCCGCGACGGTGCACCAGATAGACCTTGCTGGCGAACTTGGTCAGGAAGTTGGCCTCCTCGCACGCGGTGTCA
>JANPIY010000923.1:0-7745 GCA_031425255.1 Planctomycetota bacterium | reverse complement strand
CTCTGCGCCTCTGCGGCCCGATCCTCTGTCATTGACTGCACTGCACTGCACTCGCTGAGCACGCCAAAAAAATTGTTTTCCAGCTCCGTGCGCTCTGTGCCCTCCGTGGTGAATATCCTCGAAGCGCTCTAGGCCAACGTCCGTTTGAAGAGTCCCACCATCATGGCGTAGCAGAGCTGCGCCAACTCGGGGTTGTAGCGATGACCTTCGTCGCGCATGAAGGCGTGCGCGGCATTGAATTCATGCCACTCGAAGGAACTTCCGGCCGTGGTCAGGCGCTGGTAAATCGCCGCCCGCGCGTCGGCGGGGATGTGCGGATCCTGGCGACCGAAGATCAGCAGCAGTTCGCCGGCGATCTCGCCCGCACGTTCCAGGCTGTCGTCGGCAAGCCCCAAGCCGAGGCTGCGCTTGTGCAGGTCGGTGGGATAGAGGCAGGCGGCGGCGCGGATCTGCGGCGCGAGCGCGGCACGGAAGGCGAGGTGGCCACCCAGGCACATGCCGACGGCACCGAGGTGGCCGGTGCAATGCGGTGATCCTTCCAGGAAGGTGATCAGGGCGCGGGTGTCGTCATCGTAGCCGCCGAGCGGCTTGGCGACCTTGTGGGCGTTGCCACGCTCCGAGCCCTCGGGCGTATAGCCCAGCACGGTGCCTGGGGCTTCGAGTTCGTGGTAGACCTCGGGCACCGCCACCACGAAGCCATGGCCCGCGAGGATCGCCGCCGAACGGCGGATCGGGCCGGTGATCTGGAAGATCTCGGAGTAGAAGATCAGCCCAGGGTAACGCCCTGGCGCCACGGGACGGAACACCTGCGTGCGCATCGCCCCCGCGGGCGTGACGAGGTCGACGGTCTCGTTATCGATGATGATCATGGCGTGGTGGTAGAGCGGCATCCCGCAGCGTCCACCGTGGACCGCTGCGGTGAGAGGGTCCGGACGCCACCGGTTCGCGCACGGTGCACCAGCCGGCTGGCAGCCAGCGGTCCCAGGGGGGAAGCTCAGCGCTCCGCTTCGCCACCGGCGAGGATCAGGCAGATCGCCGCGACCGCGTCGGCCAGGAGGACGTGCAGGGTGGAGCCCCAGGTCAGGTAGTAGCCGAGCAGCGGTTCGGTGTGCGCCGCTCCGGGGCCGCCGGAGCGGCGCCCGCTGTCGACCGCACCGAGGGTGATCTGGCGGCCCTGGTCGGCATCGCGTTCCTCGATCTGCCGACGTTTGACCGCGAGATCGTGCAAGGAGGCGACGATGCGGGGACGCTCCCGCGTCTCCAGCACGCCGACGGCGACGGCGAGGTCGATCAGGACGTTGAGGGGCAGCACTCCAAGACCATCGCGTCGGTGTTCCCGCCAGGCAGCGGCGAGCATCGGCAGATCGCTGGTGCCGCCGGCACGGCGTAGTGCTTCGGCCACCAGCGGAGCATGGTCGCCGAGACGATTCCACACCACCAGGCTGAGCAGGCGTCCGCGCAATGCGGCCTGCAGGCGCGCGGTCGCCTCGACGATGGCGGCGTCGTAGAAGCCGAGCAGGTAGAGCCGCACCGCCTGCCCCAGGTAGGCCACCAGCGCGGGCAGGGCGAAGGAATGGGTATCGAGGCCGAGCCCCGTCACCACCCGGCACTCCAGACGGGCCCGCAACAACGCCGCACGATTCGCGATGTCGTCACCCTGACGCTGGGCGTGGGCGCGCACGTCGGCCAGGAGGTCGTCATAGATCAGCAGCAGCCCGGCTTCGGCTGCCGACTCCTCACCGCCCAACGCCCGCGCAAGCGGTGGGTGGCCGTGACCCAGCGGACCGTGGCCGAGACGGACAGCGGTGTTCATCCCACCTCCTGCACACTGGGTGCCGTGAATGGCGTGAGGGAGAAGTCCCCTCGCGGCAGGCCGTCACTGAACTGCGCGACCAGCGAGAAGAACGGATCGTAATCGCGGAAGAAGTTGCCGATCAGCAGGTCGCTGATGTCGACCCGCGAGGTGGGGTCGCGTTTGACCGCCTGGGTGAAGGTGAAGTCGGGAGCATAGAACGAATAGACCAGCCGCCTGATGGCATGCACGCCGGCGCTGACCGTGGCGCCATAGGCGGCGAAACGCGTGGCGGAGACGTCACCGGCGTCCAATGCGGCCGCCGCGGCCTCGGCCACCAGTTCGCCCATGCGCAGCGCGAGGTAGACCCCGGACGAGAAGATCGGGTCGAGGAACGACAACGCGTCGCCAGCCAGGACCAGGCCATCGCGCGAACAATGGCGTGAGCGGTAGCTGTACTCGTTGGTGACGCGGAACTCGTCGCAGCGCTCGCCCACCGCGAGGTGGCGTTCGACCCACGGGTTGGTGGCGACCATGCGCCTGAAGGTGCGCTCCAGCGCCTCCTGCGAGCCGCCTTCGCCTGGGAGGAAGAGGTGCTCCTTCTTCTGCACCACGCCGACGCTGACGATGTCGTCGTGCAGGGGGATGTACCAGAACCAGCCGCCCCCAGGAACCGAGGCCACCGTGGTCGCACCGGCGTCGATGCCGGGATCGCGCAAGGCGCCGCGGAAATAGCTCCACAGGGCGAAGCGGTTGAGCTCCTCGTCGAGGATGCGCCAGCCGAACTGGGTCGGCGCCAGCGCCTCGCGCCCACTCGCATCAATGGTCAGCGTGGCCTGGCGCTGGCGCTGGCGGCCAGACTCGTCACGGGTGGCGACACCGACCACGGCGTCCCCGTCCAGCACCAGGCGTTCGGCGCGTTCGCCTTCGATCACCTCGACCCCGGCGGTGCGCGCGTGGTCGAGCAGCATGCGATCGAAATCGCTGCGCAGCACCTGCCACGCCACCGCCGACGGGTGGTGGAGATGTTCGAAGAAATAGAACGGCCGGGTATCGGCGCCGCTGGTGCCGACGAATTGCACGCTGAACTTCTTGACGCAGCGCGACTGCTCCATGCGCCGCGCCAGACCCAGGCGGTCGAGGGTGTACCAGCAGAACGGGATCAGCGATTCGCCGATGTGGTATCTGGGATGGCGGACCTTGTCGATCAAGACCACCCGGCGCCCGGCCCGCGCCAGCATGGTCGCTGCGGTGGTACCCGCGGGACCACCACCGATGACTAGGACCTCGCTCACCAACTGTTCGGGCATCGTCGACCTCGGGGCGGCATGGTGGGAGAGACCGGGAAGGGCTCAAGGGGAGCCTCCGGGGGCGGGCGCCGGGCGCCGAAGGGCCCCCGACGCTCCCCTGGACGCCGCGCCAAATCACCAATGATCCCGCACCATGTCCGACATCATCAGTGCGCTCCTCACCACCGAGAACCTCATCGCCTTGGCCACCCTGACCGGCCTGGAGATCGTGCTCGGCATCGACAACATCATCTTCCTCTCGATTCTGACCAGCAAGCTGCCGGAGGCGCAGCGGCCCAGGGCCCGCACCATCGGCCTGGGTCTGGCGATGGGTGCGCGCATCGGCCTGCTGCTGTCGATCACCTGGGTGATGAGTCTGACCAACCCGCTGTTCTCGCTGTTCGACCACACCATCAGCGGCAAGGACCTGATCCTGATCCTTGGCGGCCTGTTCCTGATCGGCAAGTCGACGCATGAGATCCATGCCAAGCTGGACAACGCCGCGGATGAGGCAGCGGGGGGAACCGGCAGCACCAAGCCCGCCTCATGGACCAGCATCCTCATCCAGATCGTGCTCATCGACCTGGTGTTTTCGCTCGACTCGGTGATCACCGCGGTCGGCATGGTGAACCCGGCGGCAGGCGCGGCGGCCGCCGGCAGCCTGGCGCTGAACGCCGACGGTCAGGCCAAGCTGGCGGTGATGATCATCGCGGTGGTGCTCTCGATCGTGGTGATGATCCTGTTCGCCGGCAAGATCGGCGACTTCGTCGAGAAGCATCCGACCATCAAGATCCTCGCGCTGTCCTTTCTCATCCTGATCGGCTGCATGCTGATGGTCGAAGGTTTCGGCCAGCACGTGAACAAGGGCTACATCTACTTCGCCATGGCCTTCTCGCTGGTGGTCGAGGCGATCAACATGCGGCTGCGCAAGAAGGCCAAGGCCAAGGTCGGCGGCATCACCGGTCGCTCGAACCCGTCCGGCCATGTGCTGCACGATCAGCCCGAGATGCGCAAGCCGGAGTGAACCGGCCACCGGGCAGCGCAGGAGGATCCTCCAGTCGCCCCTTTTCCCCGTCGCGCGCCCGCCCAGACTCCCGCCATGACCAGCGCCCAGACCCTCCAGAAGCAGCAGATCGACCGCCAGCTGAAGGCCCTACGGCAGCGCCGGCAACGCTTGGCAGAACTGCCAGAAGAGGAAGCCAAGCGCGAGTCGATGAAGTTCCTCGTCGAAGCCGGGATCGTCACCAAGCAGGGTAGACTTGCCACCAGTTACCGCTGAGCCAGCGCGGTGTACACCCGCCTCCCTGCTTTCGTCATCGGTTTCCACGGGTGCGATCAGCGCGTCGGTGAGCGTATCATCGCCGGCGCGATGCCGATGCGCCGGAGCGAGAACGACTACGACTGGCTCGGGCACGGTTTCTACTTCTGGGAAGGCAACTACGCACGGGCCTTGGAATGGGCCAAACTACAGTCCAAGCATCCCCGCAAGGGTGGCCCGACGATCACCAGACCATTTGCGCTCGGTGCCGTCATCGACCTCGGTCATTGCCTCAATCTGTTGGAACAGGCTCCCTTGGCCCTGGTCAAGCAGAGCCACCAATCGCTGGTCGCTGAATTGACACGAGTCGGATTGCCGGTGCCAACCAATACCTCCATCGGCACCTCCAAGGACCTCATCCTGCGCCACCTGGACTGTGCGGCGATCGAGTTCCTCCATCAGAACAACAAGGCTACACAAGGGACCCCCTACGATTCGGTGCGAGCGATGTTCGTCGAAGGAGAACCGCTCTACCCGGGAGCCGGCTTCCATGCCAAGAGCCACATTCAAATCTGTGTCCGTGACGAACGGTGCATCAAAGGTTTCTTCCGCCCGCGCACCGGACTGCTGGCGGTCGATCCGACCGCATGATTCCATGAGCGTGGCCGATGCGCTCGCCTCCCCAGGTCCGTCGGCTTCCGGTCTCAGCCCTTCGAGCCGGTGGTCGCGATGCCCTGGATGAAGGTCTTCTGGGTCAGGAAGAACAGCACCATCACCGGGGCGATGAACATCGCCGAGGCCGCCATCAGTTGCGCCCACTGGCCACCGTATTCCGAGAGGAACTGCTGGAGGCCGTACGCCAGGGTGTAGCGCGCCGGATCGTTGAGGTAGATCAGCGGACCCATGAAGTCGTTCCAGGTGACCAGGAACTGGAAGAGCGCGCAGGTCGCCAGTACCGGCCGCGACAGCGGCAGCACCAGGTGGCGGAAGATCTGCCATTCGCTCGCCCCCTCTAACCGCGCGGATTCGATCATCTCCTCGGGAATGGTCAGGAAGAACTGGCGCATCAGGAAGATGTAGAGCGGCACACCGAAGAACGCCGGCACGATCAAGGGGAGCATGGTGCCGTACCAGCCGAGTTCACGGTAGAGCACGAACTGCGGAATCATCGTCACCTGCGCCGGCATGGCCATGGTCATCAGCAGCAGGATGAAGAGCGGTTCGCGGAAACGGAATCGCAACCGCGAAAAACCGTAGGCCACCACCGCGCTCGACAGCACCGCCCCGACCACGTTGAGCAGGCAGAGTACCGCGGTGTTGCCCAGGTAGGTCAGGAACGGCACCGTGGCGAGCGCATCGGCGTAGTTGTGCCATGCCACCGGACTGGGCACCAGGTTCTCCGGGGCAAAGGGCGAGGTCGCCGCGCCTTCGCGCGGGAAGATCTGGGCGTCCTCCTTGAGCGAGGTCGACAGCATCCACACCAACGGCAGCAGGAACGGGATGCTGAGAACCAGCAGCACGCCATGGGCGAGGAGGCGCCGCGGCCAGGTCAGACGCTGCGTATTCGGCATCATGGCTGACGATCGCCCGCCGCACCGGCCAGGCTGCGCGCCCGCCGCGCGCGTTCGCGCTCGACCTCGTACGCCAGATCGCGCAAGGCCTGCTCCGGGGTCTTGCTGCCGCGCACCACGTGGTCCTCGGCAGCCCACAGGCGTTGATTGAAGAAGACTTGATAGGCGACCGTTGGTATCGGCTCGACGTCGGGACTGTCGATCAGTTCGACGAAGGTGCGAAACTGCGGATGCGCGCGCAGGAAGCCCTGGAATTCCGGTGAGGTCACGGTGGTGCGTAGCGGCGGCAGCCAGCCGCCCGAGGCGTTGAACGCCGCCGTGCGGCCTGGGTCGTCGAAACCGGCCCAGAAACGCATGAAGGCGATGGCGCCCGCGACCTGGCGCGCACCGACCGGGATGAAGGCGAGGTTGGCGGTGGCGAAGCCGGCCCGCACCCGTCCCCCCGCCGGCGGTGGCATGGGCACGGTGCGGTACTCGACTTCGGGTGCATAGGTGGCGAGCTGCTCCACCCGCCATTGTCCGTCCATCGTCACCGGCAACTGACCGCTGACGAACGGCCACTCCACCGCCAAGCCTCCGGTGTTCAGCGACGAGCGGAAATGCACCACGCGCTCGAACCCGTAATGGCGATAGGCCTCGCCGATGAAGGCGAGGGCACGCTGGTTGCCCTCCCCCTCGATCGTCACCGTGCCATCTGGACGCGAGGTGAAGCCACCGGCGAAGAGGGGCGCGAAGACCGCGAGTCGTCCTGGCAGGAAGCCGATGCGTTCGAGGCGTCCCTCGCGGTCGAAGCGGTCGAGCCGGCGTCCCCACGCCGCCACTCCTTCGAGGGTGTCGGGAAAGCGGTCGGGATCGAGCCCGGCCGCGCGCACCAGATCGGGGCGGTAATAACAGGCGAAGGTGTTGAGCCCGATGGCGAGGCCATAGAGGTGGCCGGCGCAGGTGCCGGACTTGAGCACGATGGGAAAGGCGTCCTCGCGCAGGATGCGATGATCCTCGGCGCTGAGGTGATCCTCCAACGGTTGCAGCAGGCCATCCGCCGCCCACGTCCCGATGGTCGGCCCCCATTGGGTCATGAGGTCCGGCGGATCGCCGCCCGCGATCGCCAGCAGCAGCTTCTGATCGGACACCGCCCCAGGGACCGCCAGGGCGACCACCTCGTAACGTTCCTGCGAGCGGTTGAATGCCGCGACGATGGCCTCGATGAGCGGTTGCCGTTCCCCCGTCCACTGATGCCAGAAACGCACCGCGACGCGCTCCGGAAACTGCCGCACCCTGGGCGCCGGCAGCGCGAACCACACCAGCACCACCGCCACCGCCGCCGCTGCCAGCACCCGCACCGACCAGGGCAACAGCCCAGGCCACCGCGGCTCCACCTCCCGCCGCACATACGCCAACCGCGCCGTATGGCTGTCGCGGCTGGAACGCCCCCCGTCATCGATGAACGGATCCTCATTCATGGCGAGGGACCCTCGTCAGCGCCACGCGCACGGAGCCGATACCGTTGCGGGTCCGGGGGCAGCGGCCCCTGGGGGGGCGTCGGGGGGCCGCCCCCCCCGCGGCCGCTACCCACTCCGTTGCGGGTCCAGGGCCAGCGGCCCCTGGCGAGGCGTAGTGGAGCAGAGCCTCCGCGGTCGGCACCCACACCGTTGCGGGTCCAGGGGCAGCGGCCCCTGGCGGGGCGTAGCGGGGCAGCGCCCCGCGAACAACGATCCCCCGAGCTCGCCTGCGCGAGCGAGCGGGGACCAGCCTGCGTTCCGCGCAGCGGAACACCCCGGCGCAGACGGGGTCCCGCCGTTCCGGCGGGGCAGGCGCCGCTAATCATAGTGGACCCA
>JANPIY010000922.1:0-5657 GCA_031425255.1 Planctomycetota bacterium | reverse complement strand
CGCAGCCGGTGACCTGGTCGCTGCCCGCGCTGGCGCCTGGCTCGATCGATGCGACGGGCACCTACCGCGCTGGTGACCAGGCCGGTGGCGCGCACGCCATCCTCGCCCGCAGCGGCGAGGTCGCTGGATCCGCCGCGGTCGTGGTGGTCAGCGGCAGCGATCAACCACCGACGGTGGCCGCCGCGGCGCGTGGCGTGATGGCGGCGGATCGCGCCTCCCTCGCCTTGAGCGTCCTGGGTGCGGATGACGGTGGTGAGCCCGCCTTGAGCTACGCCTGGAGCACGCTCGAAAGTCCCACTGGTGCTCCGATCACCTTCGAGCCAGCGACGCCGGGAAATGCCGCCAAATCGACGCGCGTGGCACTGACGGTCGCCGGCCGGTATCGCTTCCGCGCCACCATCACCGATGCGGCCGGCTCCAGCGTGGCCAGCGACGCGCTGGTCACCGTCCGCGCCAACACGCCGCCGGGCTTCCTCGCTCCACCGACCGCGACCAGCGAAGGGGCGACCGGCCGGATCCTCGCCTCCGCCGAAGGTGCCGACGACGCCGGGGGCGAGGGTCTGACCTACACCTGGGCGGTATCGCCGCCGGCCCCTGGGCCGGTGACCTTCCCAGGAACCAACGGCACGACCGCCGCGCGTTCCATCAGTATGACGGTGGACCGGGCCGGCAGCTACGCCCTCCTGGTCACCGTCACCGATGCGGGTGGTTTGAGCACCACCCAGCAGGTGGTGGTGGAGGTTCCGGCGCTCGTGGCCGAGGTGCGCATCGATCCACCGACCATGACCATGGCCAGTGGCCAGAGCCAGCGCTTCACCGCGTTGGTGTTCGACCAGTTCGCCGACCCCATCGGCGTACCGACGGCGGTCACGTGGTCGAGTGAGGCCGGCGGGACGGTCAGCGACGGGCTGTTCACCCCTGATGGCACCACCGGCACCGTCCGCCTGAGCGCACACAGTGGCGAGGGCGTGGGACGGGCGACCGTGACGGTGGTGCGCACCATCGACTGCGACATCGATCCCTCGTCCCTGACGGGGGTGAAGAGCACCCGGGTGGATGGCCAGCGGTTCTGCTATTCGAATCACGAGCGGGTCCGCGTGCTGATCCGGCGCCGCGCCGATGAGGCGGGGGCAGTCACGCTCATCGATGACGGCAATGCGATCGCCACCATTCCCGCGGGCAGCGACACGGTCGAGGTGGCGCTCGACGAGGGGCTGCATCACCTGGGCGCCATCCTTGGCGAGGCCAATGCCGGATGGGGCATCGTCGGTGTGACGCTCATCGTCGACCGCTCGGTTCCGGTCCCGGGCTTGAAGCTGATGGCCGCCAGGCCGCAATCGGACCGTGATCTCATGACGGCGCAGGGTGCGCTCATCCTCAACGGCAACCGCGAGGACGGTGCCACCGGCAACGCTGTGCTGCGCAGTGACCGCAGCCTGCCGGTCTTTTCCTTCGCCGAAGTGATGTCGGCCGGTGGCGCGCTCGGCGAGGTCCTCATCGACGACGCTCATCTGCTGAACGGCTCGTTGCGCATTGAGTTGGCCGCTGTGATAGGTGGTGGCAGCCAGCCCTGTCTCCTCGAGCGCGTCGACGAAGACACCACCTTCAATCGTCATCGCATCATCATCCCATCGACCCTCGCCGACACCGACTACCTGGTGAAGTTCTGGTGCGAGGATCAGGCCGGCAACCAGGTCGAGAACCTGCTCTTCAGGGAAACCACCATCAAGGTGCATCGTCAGCCGCCGGTCCTCACCATCGACTCGGTGGCGGCACCGCCGATCCTGACCATCGGCACCATCAGCGATGGCCTGCGCTTCATCGATGGCCTGGCGGCGAAGCCGGCCGGCACGTCATCGGTCGCTCCACCCCTCTCGGGGGTCCTGTTCCGGCGTGGGGCGCTGGTCGAGGCGCTGGTCCCATCCGCGAGCAGGACGCGGTGGTTCCTGCCAGCGGTGCTGCCCTTGGGCGAACTGGCCAGCGTCGAGGCCTATGACCAGTATGGCAATCTGTGCGCTCCGGTCGGTGTGCGCGGCATCAATACCAGCCGCATCCAGGTGGCCCAGGGCACCTACGTCGGCGATCAGGATTTCACCGATGAACGGCGCATGACCGTCGCCCGCGATTGGCTGCGGGTCGGCAACTTAGTCTTCATCTACACCCCCTGGATCAGAGCCAGGTATGCCCGGGAAGGCGATCACACCATCGTGACGATCTCGGGGGCCGATGAATCCGGGTGGTTCAACACCAGGTCGGTCACGCAGGACGCCCTCACGTCGGGCGATTCGTTCACCTCCCTCATCGTCGGCAGTCATGTCGATGAGCGGGGCGCCACGGCGATCCACCATGGCGAACAGTTGTTTTCGGCACATGAGGAAGGCGTCTACGGGCACCAGGACGCCTACGGCAAGCATGACCGATGCGACAACGACTGGATCTATCGGGCGATCTACGAACCGGTGGTGATCTGGGACGATGGCTCGACGTTGTGGTATGACTGGGAGATCTCGGACGAATCGATGCGGATACGTCCACAGGAATTGCTCGTACCGGACTTCTCGGTGCCTGCGCTGCGCGGTCTGCGCCGGGCAACCGGCACGGACATCGCCCGCAACCTGGCGCTGAGGACCGCCGGCCAACTGGATTCACCGGAATATTTCCAGCACGTGGTGCCCGTCAGGCCGCTCAGCCCGGTCACTGCGCGCGAGGAGGTCATCGCCGGCCCCCTGGTGGTGAACATCCCGCCATCCTGGGGTGTCGATCGCATGCAGCCCTTCCGCATCAACGATCGTGGTCTGCAGCAGACGGTGGGCCTGTTGCAAGCCTTCGGCTGCAACCAGATCACCTCGCTGTGCAGCGGAGTCGGGTTGTTCAGCGCATCTGGCCTGCAGGAGACCCAGGAATCAGGCGGCATCCACTACCGCTACGATTTCGTCGCTTCGCGGAATCCGTCCACCTCGGGCCGCATTTCCAGGCCGGGCTGCACCGACATTGCCTACTCGCTGCGTGGTTCCAGCGCTGCGAACGGAGACTGCCCGGTGACGTGGACGAACGAGGGCGCCAACTGGATGCGCGTGCTGAAGATCGAGAAGGACGTCCTGAGCGCTGGTCAGGAACAGACCATCCGGATCCACGGCGGCTTCACCTCGCGGGACTTCCGCCTGAAGGACTTCTCCAGGACGGGTGACTACTTCCACATCCGTACGGCGGCGGATGAAGGCACCGGTGCTCCAGGCGTGGATCTCACCCGGAACCTGACGGGTGGTGGCGAGCGTGACGAGGGGGCCTGCAACATCCTGGCCCAGCGTCTGATCCCGGACGCGACCGATCCCGACCGCGTCCAGATCGTCGAGTTGGACGTCTACATCGGTAGTTCGGTGCCCGGCGGGCTCCTCGACCTGGACGTGCGCCTGGGCGCGGTCAAAGCCTACCCCGGCGCCTTGAACCAGGAGAACGTCGGCGCCGATGGCGCCCACCGCATGCAACGTGCGCTGGCGACCAGCTCGGTGCGGATCCATCCGCTCACCGTCTGGCAGCTCGAGGACAAGGCCTACACCATCCGCGTCGCCGGGCGGGAAAGCCTCGCCAACCAGCCGGCACCGGGAGAGAACGTGTGGATCGATGTGAAGCTGCCGCACCTGAGCGACGCTGCCGCCAAACAACTGGTCAAACGCTGGAGCCTGCAATGGGCCGGTGAACCACACGTCTTCCTGCTGCGGAAAGGCACCGGCGCTTTCGTGAAACTCGATCCGGCCGTGGGCCTGCCGGTGGACGATGGCGAGATCCGCATCCTCGGTGGCGCGATGACGGCGGAACCGTTCGAGCAGAACGATGACGTTGTCGTCCATCACTTCATTACCACCACTGGTGCGCAGATCGCCGGTCTCGATGACACGCTGGTGGGCCACACCACCGTCCTGGCGCGGGTGGCCGAGATCGAACCGGACGCCGCCGGCACCTTCATCCGCGCTCCGATCGGTGGTGCCTCCCTGCTCGGCAACCAGGCCACCGTGACCCTGTCCGGCACGGGCGCGCCAGCGCTGCCGCTCGCCGACACCAGCCGCTTCATCATCCGGACCGACGACACCCTGACCGCCGCCGATGGCCAACCTGCCATCACCTGGTGGTTCGCCGGTCAGCAGCTCATGGTCGCCGGCCGGAAACCCGGTGACGCGCTGCTGCAGGTCTTCCCGGTGATCGGTGGTGAGCCCACCAGCGCACCGGCGATGGAGATCGGTGTTCCCGTCGAACTGCCGATCCTGGCGGAACCGGGCGCCTTCCAGCTCCAGGTCGCGCGCATCAACCATCACAAGCGCATGGCCGCCGAGGTGGGTGGCGAGGTCGACCAGGAGCCGACTCCCATTCCGCCCACCGGCGGACTGACTTCCGCCACCTGGATGCTCCCGGAGCCATGGGGCACCACCACCGCCAGCGTGAGCGGGCCGCGCACGACCACGAGCGACGAGCTGGATGCGGTGGCGGAGATGGGCTTCTTCCAGTTGGCCCAGATCGCGCCGCTGAAGTCCCCGGCGCTTCCCTGGCACACCCCGCTCTCCTTCCCGGGATCGATGTTCGGGATGCAGGCCACCGCCACGGGGATCGATGCGACGCTGCAACTCGGGTACGAGGACATCGCCAGCATCTGGTCGCTGGGCACCGCCAGCGGCGATGCCTGGGTGGCCGCGCGTCTGCAGCAGACGGGCCCGCCGCAGGATCTGTGGGAGCGTTGGCATGGGCAGCAGCAGGCGTCCGGGCGCAGCGAACGAGCCGACGCTGACTCCGTACAGCAACGCCGCCTGCTGGAGATCAAGGCGCGGCAGACCATCGACCAGATCACCTTGTCCCGCCTGAAACACTGGTTCTCCCTGCGCTGGGATTGGCGCACCACGTCCGGCATGGCGGCGCCGCCAGCAACCACCGCCGACGATGGCGAGGTCAACAACGGCCTCCTGATGATCGGCACCAGTGACAGTTTTGCCGCCGTCGTCCGGATCGAACGCGACCTCTTTCAGTGGCTGGGTGATGTCGTCGGCTGGACCAATCCGCTGAACCGTCTGCTCGATACGCGGATCACGCCGGCCTGGCCGCTGGGTCATCCCTCCACCGAGGCGGTCTTGACGCACATGATGGAGGAGCGCCTCTCCGCGGCGGCCGCCACGGTGGAGTTCCTGACCGCGAGCGATCGCGCTCCCGGCACGGACGCGTTCCCGGTCACGCTCGCCACCGACACCGATGTATTGGGCGACGATACCGGGGACACCGCGCTCAGCCGCCTGCCGCTGGACCTCACGCTGCGGGATCGCGGCCCGGGCCGATCGCCGGAGGTGGCCTTCCACCTGCCGGCGCGCTTTGTCGAACGCATCGGCGGGTTGGCGGGCCAGGGTGGCCTGCGCGACGTGTTCAAAGATCGCAGTGGGGTGATCCATCCGCGGCTGATCGTCGGGCCGACGAACACCGGCGTCCTGAGCGAGAAGCTGACGGGTGAAGTGTTCCTCGCCGACGAGGACGGCACGGTTTTCCGGAACCCGGCGCTCTATATCGGCGAATGGGACGAGGAGGCGACCAGCAGCATCGATGAGTACGACTATGTGGGCACGCGCGCCGGCGATCGCCATGGCGCGGCGCTTCTCCGCCTCCTGCGCGAAGCGGCCTTCCTG
>JANPIY010000921.1:0-1718 GCA_031425255.1 Planctomycetota bacterium | reverse complement strand
TGTTTGCCGGGGAGGCCTGGTTCGACCCGATCGAGACCGGGGTGCGGGGCCGGATCCGCGGCCTGATCGAGGAGCTGGTGGAGCAGGAGCTCGAGGCTGCGCTGGGACGCGGGCGCTATGAGCGGGCCGGCGGGACTGGCGGGCATCGGCATGGCCACCGCAAGCGGCAGCTGACCGGCTCATTCGGGCCAGTGGAGATCGCGGTGCCGCGGGCGCGGCTTCGGGAGGAGGACGGCAACACGCGGGAGTGGCGCAGCGCCGTGCTGCCGCGCTACGCCCGGCGGACGCGCCAGCTCGAGGCCCTGATTGCCGGTGCCTACCTGGCTGGGACCAACACGCGGCGGGTGCAGCGGGCGCTGGGGGCGCTGTTCCGGGGCGCGGTGGGCAAGGACGTGGTCAGCCGGGCCTGGCGCAAGGTGAAGACCGATTGGGACGCCTGGGGCCAGCGTGGCTTGGCGGGCGAGGAGGTCGTCCGCCTCATTCTGGACGGCACCGTCGTGCGGGTCCGGCTGGACCGCAAGGCCACCGCGATCTCGTTGCTGGTCGTCCTCGGCGTGCGGCGCGACGGGCAGAAGGTGCTGCTGGCGATCCGCGCCATGGGCGGGGAGAGCGAGGCCGCTTGGCGAGCCGTGCTCGACGACCTCGTGGCGCGCGGTTTGCGGACCCCGGAGTTCCTGATCACCGACGGCGCGGCCGGCCTGGAGAAGGCGCTGGCCGCGCTTTGGCCGGCGGTGCCAGCTCAAAGGTGCACCGTTCACAAGCATCGGAATCTCCTGGCCCACGCGCCGGAGCGGCTGCATGAAGAGATCTCGGCCGACTACACGGACATGATCTACGCCGAGAGCGCGAAGGAGATCGAGGCGCGGCGGAAGGCCTTCCTGCGCAAGTGGCGGCTGAAGTGCCAGGCCGTGGCCGACAGCCTCGAGGAGGCCGGAGATGCGCTGTTCGCCTTCACCCGGCTACCCTCGAGCCAGTGGAAGTCGGCGCGGACGACCAATGCCATCGAGCGGCTGCATGAAGAGTTCAAGCGCCGCATCAAGACCCAGACCGTGCTGCCTTCGGCCGAAACCGCGGCCATGCTGTTCTGGGCCTTGCTTGCCTCAGGCCAGATCAGCATGCGCAAGGTCGATGGCTGGCAGAGCCTCGGGCAGCCGCCCGCCAAGAACGTGATTGACCTCGCCGCCTGACGCGATACCGTCATCGCGCCGGAGACAACCACGGCCATTTCCAACACATCCCGCGACGGCACCTTCCCGCATGACCTCGCGCTGACATGCTTTGTCTTGACGGTGTGACGTTGGCGAAATGCCAGGGAGCTATTCTCCTGGCGACCAAATTGAAGGAAGTCCGCCTATGACCCGACTTGCTCGCACACTTGCGCTTGGTGCCGGCCTCGCCACGGTCTCTGCGGCAGGCTTCGCGATCGCCCAGGGCACCGCGCCGCAACCGCAGCCGGCACAACCCGGGCAGCCCGGCATGGGCCAGATGCCTGGCATGCAGCCGCACATGCAGCACGTGCCGCAGATGCACCAGCGTATGATGCCTGGCGCGCAGGCGCCGGGCAGTCGCGCTGCGCAGGTGCCGACGGCGACTGACCCGCATCAGCACGGCGCAGCGGCTCCTGGAACTGTGGCCCAAGGAACAACTGCGGTTTCCCCCTCGACCGCCGCCTTTATGGACGCGAGTGAGAAGATGCACCGCGACATGGCCATCACCTT
>JANPIY010000920.1:0-3134 GCA_031425255.1 Planctomycetota bacterium | reverse complement strand
ATCGCTGGTCATGACGGTGCCGGGCTCAGCGACCATCGCTGCCTCCTTCGGCACGGATGCCCGCATCCAGCGCGACCAGCCGCCGGGTGCCGACCGGCAGCACTACGAGACCCTCGGCGATCGCGCCCACCGGCAGACGCTCATCGCTCGGGCCGTAGCCGCGGTTGGCGTCGCTGCCGCCGATCCTGGCACCGCCGAGAGTCCAGCTGGCGACGTCATCCGGCGCCACCGACCATGCGGGATCCCAGGTCTGCTGATCCACCACCGCACAGGAATCGAGATCGATGGTCATCACGCCGCCGGGGCCGGAGATCCAGGCCAGGCGTCCGCTGACGCTGCCCGAGACCCAGGGACCGAGCGCCTGATCGGCTACACCTTCGGCTTTTTTTCGCAGCACCGGCAGCAGCGGGAGGCTGGCGAGGATGGTGCCGTCGTCGAGCGCACACACCTGCACGCCATGAGCGGTGAGCACCAGCACACGCCGGCCATAGGTGCCGAGGACGCTGCCGGCGGGCTACGGGGTGCAGGCCAGCGGCAGGGTGAGGGGGATCATCCCGCTAGTGGCTTCATCACCGATGAAGTGATCGCCGCCAGAGGCGGTCACGCTCGCCCACGGCAACCGGGCGCGATTGATGAAGGTGGTGGTCCAACTGGTGGTGATGGCATCGGGACCGGTGGAGAGGAAGCCGGCGAAGCTGCCGCTGGTCATCATATACGAGTAGGAATTGCTGGACCGCATGGCGCGCCGCTGCCGCCGCATCAGTGGCGGTGCGGTCGCCGCCGTCGCCGCTGTCGCCGCCACGAGAGTGACCTTCTGCTCCGCCACCTCGGCATCGCTGAACGACCAGCGGATGCCGCCGCTCGGCAGATCGATGACCACCGCGTGTTGTCCGAGCAGCACCGCCTGGTCGCCGCTCACGGTCTGCGAGGCGCCCTGCGACTGCTCGTTGGCGAGGGCGGGCAAGGCGATGCTCCAGCGCAGCCGGCCATCCGCGGGGTCGATGCCGATCGCCCGCCCCAGGTCGTCGTTCCACGCCAGCACCATGCGTTGGTTGCCCACCACCCCGTGCGCGGCGAGCAGATTGCAGCGCCAGGCCAGGGTCCCGTCTCTGATGGCGTAGGCGCAGACCTCGTGACCGTTGGCGACCACCACCCGCGTGCCCACCACCACCGGGCGCAGCAGCGAGGCGCGTGGGCGTAGGTTGCGGCCGGTGTTGGGGTCGTGGGCGGGACCGCTGGTGCGGCGCGGGGCGGGACGGTGCCAGCGACGTGATCCGCTGCTGCGATCAAGGCCCATCAGGCTGCCATCGGCGAGCATCGCCAGCACGTGCCCGTCCGCGATCCAGGTGCCGTGCACCGCCGCAGGGAAGGTCGCGCTCCAGGCGACGCGCCACGGTGCCGGCGGCAGCGGGCGCGCGGCGGGTGGCGGATCGTCCGCCGGCACCGCCGCGATCAGCGCCTCCAGCGCCGCGCGGCTGGTGCCCAGGCCATCGGGGAACACCACGGGGCCTTCGCCAAGGGCGCCGAGTTCGACCATCACCTGCGCGCGCGCCTCGTGACGTCCGAGGTGGTGCAAGGCGAGCGCGCGGCCGGCCAGCAGCCAACCGGCGTCGCCGCCCACGGTGGTGGTGGCGGCCTCGTCGAGCAGCGCGAGCACCGCCTGCCAACCCGCCGGCGTGCCGGTGGCAGCCTGCGCCGCGGCACTGCGCCAGCAGGAATCACCCAGGCGGGCGACGAGCTGCTCGCGGATCTCCTGGCTTAACTGCACCTGGTCGACCCCCGCGAGCAGGCGGCGGATCGCCTCGCGCAGGGCAGCTTCGTCCTTGCTCGCGCCGAGCTCGGTGAGCCAGCGTTCCCAATGGCCGATAGTTGCCGGTTCGAGCACGGTCAGGCGTTTGAGGCAGGCGAGGGCGGCGGGGCCATTGCCACTCTGGGTGAGCACGGTCTCGATGCGCGCCACCAGCGCCGGATCGCTGAGCTGCTGGACCTCGATCTCCGCCAAGCCGAGCGCGGTGGTGCCATCCGGACGCTGACCGGCCTTCGCTTCGCCGGTCAGCAGCAGCGCGCGGGCACGGCATTCCATCGCCAGCGCGGGATCCTCCTGGGCCAGCAGCGCCAACTGTTCCGGCAGGCGATCGAGCTGATCCTTCTCGCGTTCGATGAGCGCCACCAGCTGACGCCGCAGGGCGGCGCGCTGGTTGGCGGGGAAGTCGCCGTCGGCCAGGGCATCATCGAGCAGGAGGATCGCCGGGGCCGCCCGGTCGCGCGCGTTGCAGATCTCGGCGAAGGCGGCCACGCGCTCCACGCGTGGCCCATCCCAGCCGCCGCTGGTGGCGGCGAGCGCCTGCTGTTCCCGCTCCAACCAGGCGCGATCGCGTTCCTCGCCGGCGGCTTCGACCCCGGCCTCCAGCCACAGGCGATAACGCGCGGCGGTATCGGTGAGGGCGCGGGCGGCCAGTGCCGCAGTATCAGCGCCCTGCACATCGCCGGTGCGCCCGGCCAGGCGGATGGCCTGCACCCGCAGCTCGAAGAAACCGGGATCGAGCGCGAGGCGCGCCTGGATCGCGCGGCTGGCGGCCAGGTACTGTTTTGCGCCGAGCAGGAACTGCACCAGATCGAGTACCTGCTCCGGTGCGGCGCTGGGGGGCAGGTCGCGCGCGAGCAGCTCCTCGGCACGCCCGCGGTTGCCGGCCGCCAACCACGCTTCGCACAGCTCACGCGTGAGGTCGATGCGCTGCAGCTCCGCCGCCAGCAGCTCCTCGAGCACCTGCGCGGCTTCGCCATGACGGCCATCGCGGCGCAGCTCACGGGCGAGCGCAAGCAGGCGCTCACCGCGTTCCTCCGCGCGCAGAGCGGCGCCCAGGCTGCGGCGCAGGGCGGTGGCCTCCTCGCCACGACCGAGGTCGATGAGGGTGCGCACCCGGCGGAAACCGAGGTCGCTACGGGTCGGCTGGGCGGCGAGGCGTTGCGCCAGCCAGGTATCGAGTGCGAGCGGATCGTGCAGGCGTTCGTGCAGCGTCAGCAGCTCCTGTTCGACCCGGACGCCGCCGCGTTCGCCGGTGGTGGCGGCGGTCAGCACCGTCAGCGCATCACGCCGGCGGTCGAGCGCGAGCAGCAGGCGCGCCAGATCGAGA
>JANPIY010000919.1:0-1938 GCA_031425255.1 Planctomycetota bacterium | reverse complement strand
ATTGGGGCGGGTATGCGGTTTGGTTGCGGGGCGCGGGGTGAAGGGGCGTTGTCTAAGGGTCTAGGGTCGAAAGGCAAAACCAAGAGTGTTGCTAGCGGGGTTCGCCCAGTAGCGCCGAAGGTGAACCCCCCAGTCTGCTGTGCAGCCAGCCCCCCTTAGAGGGGAGCACTTGTGCTTTTGTCCCCACCTCTAAGGGGGGCGTTGCGCCAGCAACGGGGGGGTTCACCCACAAGCTCAATTCTCTAGCCCACAAAAACTACGGCCCACACGCTCAACACGCGGGGCCGTACCAAGATCAAACGATTTTAAATCAGCGAACTTCAGCGAACTTTGGTGCCACTCGGCAAATCCAGCGTCAGGCCCACCAAATCCAAATTACCCTGATCGTCTTCGGCGGCCAAAATCATGCCCTGAGACTCGATGCCGCGCAACTTGGCAGGCTTCAGGTTCGCCACCAAAATGACCTTGCGGCCTACCAAGTCTTCGGGGGCGTACCACTTGCGAATGCCGCTGACCACCGTGCGAACCTCATCGCCCATTTTGACGGTCAGTTTCAGTAATTTGTCGGCTTTGGCAACGGCTTCGGCAGCCAACACTTCGGCCACGCGCAGGTCGATACGGGCAAAGTCGTCTATAGAAATCAGCGATTCGGCAGCGGCGGGCGTGTCGCTGGAGGTGGCGTGGGTGGGTGCGGTCTGTGCAGGGGCAGCGGGTTTGGAGTCAGCCGTTTTTTCTTCGGTTTGGGTCATGGTCTGTTTCTCTTTTTTGGGAGCGGGGGCTGGAGCTTCGGTGGATTCGGTTTTAAGAATCTCTGGCTTGGGAAACAAAATCGCGCCTCCCAGCACGCGGGTTCCGGCAGGCGTGAGGCCCCAAGCGCCAGTGAGGGTGTAGGTCTGGCCGCCGAGTCCGAGTTGGGCGCGGAGTTCCTTGGCTTTGGCCGGAATCACGGCTTCCAGGCACACGCTCGCCACGCGCAACCCCTCTACAGCGGTGTACAGCACGGTATCTAGCCGCTGCTGTGTGTCCTCGGATTTCGCCAAAGTCCACGGCGCACTTTCGGCGATGTAGCGGTTCAGATCACGCACGAAATTCATGGCCGCTTCTATCGCCATATTGATCTTTAGGTCGTTCACCAGCCGCAGAATCTCGGTGGGCAGGGCCAAGGCTGCCGCCTCTATACCGTGTTCGCGTTCGCTGGGTGTGTGGGCCTGCGGAACCACGCCGCCCCGGTATTTCTGCACCATACTCACCGTGCGGGACAGCAGATTGCCGAGGTCGTTGGCAAGGTCGCTGCTGAGGCGAGAGACCAAAATGCCTTCGCCATACGCGCTGTCTGCGCCCAAAGTGGCCTCACGCAGCAACGTATATCGGATGGCGTCGACGGGGTGGTCACGCACCAGTTGTTCGGGGTCTATGGCGTTGCCCAAACTCTTGCCCATCTTGCGTCCGTCTTCGGCCAAAATGTGGCTGTGAACGACTAATTTGCGGTACAGCGGCAGCCCAGCCGCCCGCAGCATGGTCGGCCAAAATACGGCGTGCGGCTTCAAGATGTCCTTGCCGATCACGTGCCAAGCGGTGCCGATCACATCGGGCGACTGGCCCCGGCTCACGGGCGCAGATACGTAGTTCAGCAGGGCGTCGAACCACACGTAAGTCACGTGGTCGGCGTCCCAAGGCAGTTCTATGCCCCACGGTACACGCGATTTGGGGCGGCTGATGCTCAGGTCGCCAATCGGCTCACGCAGCATTTCCAGCACTTCATTGCGGTATCCGGCAGGCTGAATAAAGTCTGGGTTGGCCTCGATGTGTTCCAGCAACCACGCCTGATATTTCTCCATCTTGAAAAAATAGTTGGCCTCGCGCCGAAGCTCTGGCGGGTCTTTGTCGCCGGGATAGCGCCGCACGCCGTCCGGGCCTTCGACAAGGAACTCGTCGAAG
>JANPIY010000918.1:0-28277 GCA_031425255.1 Planctomycetota bacterium | reverse complement strand
GCGGTCCAGCGCGTTGGCCACAGGTGCTGAGCACCAGCGGCAGCCGTGGCAAGGACGATGGCGCCTATGCGGTCGACACCATCGCGACGCCGGATGACAACCCCTGGGGCGCCAAGCTGCGGTTCGGCGGACTCGATTTCTTCGCCGATGGCCGGGCTGCCCTCAGCACCTGGAACGGCGACGTGTGGATCGTCGACGGTATCGACGATGCGCTGGGCAAGACCACCTGGCGGCGCTTCGCCGCCGGACTGCATCAGCCGCTCGGGCTGAAGATCGTCGATGGCATCATCTACGCGCTGTGCCGCGATGGCCTGTGGCGCCTCAAGGACCTCAACCAGGATGGCGAAGCGGATTTCTACGAGCTCTTCAATGGCGACATCCACGCCACCCCGGCCTTCCATGAGTTCGCCTTCGATCTGCACACCGACGCGGCGGGGAATTTCTACCACACCAAGGCCGGGCCGGTGAAGCAGGGCGGACGGGGCTTCGAGACCATCGCCGAGCACCACGGCTGCATCATCAAGATCTCCAAGGATGGCCAGACCCTCGAACGCTTCGCCACCGGCTTCCGCGCGCCCAACGGCATGGGGCTGGGCCCGAACGGGGTGATGACCTCCGGCGACAACGAAGGCACCTGGATGCCGGTCTGCCGCCTGAACTACATCCGCCCAGGTGGCTTCAGCGGCGTGATGGATCTCGCGCACCGCGCCATCCCGCCGACCATCTACGATCCGCCGATCTGCTTCATCCCGCACAAGGTCGACAATTCGAGCGGGGCACAGGTGTGGCCGATGGATCCCCGCTGGGGGCCTCTGGCGGGCAACCTACTGCACCTCTCCTATGGCCAATGCGCGCTGTTCGCGGTCGCGTGGGGCATGGAAGGCGAAGTCCCGCAGGGCGGCCTGACGCGTCTGCCGCTGACGTTCAACACCGGCATCATGCGCGCCCGGGTGAATCCGCGGGACGGCCAGGTCTACGTCTGCGGACTCAAGGGCTGGCAGACCACCGCGGCCAAGGATGGCGGTTTCCAGCGCGTGCGCGCCACCGGCAAACCGGCACAGGTCCCGGTCGGCATGCAAGTGTACCGCAACGGCATCGCGCTCACCTTCAGCGACCCGCTCGACCCCGTGACCGTCGTCGATGCAGAGAACTGGACGGGCGAGCAGTGGGACTACCTGTGGACCGGCAATTACGGCTCACCGGAGGTGCTGCCGGGCGCCACCACGGCGACCGCCGCCGCGCCAGGCACATCAGCACCCGGCGCTGCTCCCAGCAACCACGCACCCCTACCCATCGGCAAGGTCACGCTCGCCGCCGACGGCAAGCGGATCTTCCTGCACATCGCCGAGCTCAAGCCGGTGATGCAGTTCTCGCTGCGCTATCAGATCGCCAGCGCCAGCGGCGACGAGCTCAAGCAGACCTTCGTGGGCACGATCAACGTGGTCCCCTCGCGCGACGGGCCGTAAGCAGGAGCGGGCCGCCTCCCAGCCCCGAGATCGCCGTCGTGGAGCTTAGAACCGGAACGTGAACCCGCCGCCGAGCGACACGCGCTGGTGGATGTCCTCGCGCCATTCGTAGAGCCCGTCGAGGCGCAGCGACAGCCCGTCGTTGATCGTCAGCGTCACCCCGGCCACGCCGCTGGCGGTCCTGGCCACGCCGACCGGCGGCTGGTTCTCTTCGCCATAGCTCGCGAGCACGTACGGCTGCCAGCGCTCGGCGACGGTGGTCGCGACCTTGACCATCGCCGCGCTGGTGTCGGGATTGACGTCGCTGACGGTATAGAAGATGCGAGCCTCGACCGTGGTGGTGTCGCCCCAGCGGAGACCCGGCATGACGGTGACGATGCGCTCCGCCGCGAAGTCGGCAGTACGCAGTGCCAGCAGACCCGCGAGCTGCGGTGTCGCCTGCCAATCAGCACCGGCGGAGCCTTCCCAGTTGGCCAAGACCTCGGCATCCGGTGTCACCGCGGCGCGGGCCTGGAAGGACCAGTCCGGCAGCGGCGTCCAATACACTTCCGCGTTGTAGCGCCAGTCGACCTCGCCGAACTGGTGCGCGTAATCGGTGCCCACCGCGAGCGTCACCTCGGCCCCGAGCTGACGCCCGAGTTGGATGAAGGCGGTCTGCTCATGGCCCCGCTGCACCGTCGCCGCCGAGGCCGGATGGTAGGAATCGAGCATGCCGCCGGCGTCCAGACGCCAGCGTTTCGGCATCACCACCCGTCGCAGTTTCGCCTGCACCGCGGCCGAGCTGGCGTCGATGGCCAGCGCCCGCGTGTAACAGAGGTGGGCGCGCTCAGGCAGGCGTCTGGCCTGGGCGATGTCGCCCGCCAGAACCCAGGCGTCGACATCATTCCGGCTGCGGGCATCAGGTCCGTCCACGCAGGCCGCGATCTCGGCGTGGGCCTCGTCGAGACGTCCCATCCAGTAGAGCACGCGGGCCCGGCTGACGCGCAGCCCGGCATAGTCCGGGGCGAGCGCGATGGCGCGATCCCACCACGCCAGCGCCTCGGCGTGGCGCTCCAGCCAGCCGGTGACGGTGGCGAGCTGTTCGATGGCGTCGACATCGTTGGGGTGGGCATCGACCAGCGCGGCGAAGACCTGCGCCGCCTCGGGCAACCGCTGCGCACGTTTCAGCGCCAAGCCCTCCTCCATCGTCGCCGCGGCGATCGGTGTCCCGCTGCCAACGGTCAGCCACAGCAGGGCGCCGATCGTGTGGGTGGCAAACAGCGGGCGGGGGCAGCGAGGTCTCATGGTCGTCCCGTCGGGCGTTGCGGGGCCCAGTCGATGCGCCGGCGCAGGAAGGCGATCCAGCCGCAGGCCGCCCCGAGCTGACGCAGGGGCTGGAAGGCGAGCGGTTCGAGCAACGTGGCAACCACGGTCGCCACCGTGATCCCGCCGCTGCCCTGCCAATGGTGGTGCAGCGCCATGCTCCAGAGATGGAGGCCGAGGTCGTAGACCAGCTTCACCAGCAGCAGCAGCAGGATCCACGCATGGATCGCACCGCCAGCGAGCAGGTACACCGCCAGCAGGATCACCGCCAGCAGACCATACAGCGGCAGCAGCAGATCGACGGTCTTGATCAGCAGATGATAGCGGCCCAGGCGACCACCACGGGGGTCGCCGACCATGGCGCGATGGCGCACCATGGTCTCGATGAAGCCGGCGAACCAGCGTGTGCGCTGGCGCAGGAACTGGCGGATGGTCCCGGGTGCATCGGTGATAGCGCGCGCGTCACTGATCACCACCGCGCCGAGGACGGTGCCGCGCCTGACGGCGGCCTGGTGCAGACGGAACATCAGCTCGTAATCCTCGGCCTTGCTTAGGGGGTCGAAGCCGTCGATCTCCTCCAGCAGGTGGCGACGGAAGACCGCGAAGGCGCCGGAGACCAGCACCAGCGTACGCTCGCGCATCCAACCCATGCGCCAGAGGTAGCTGCGCCGGTACTCCAGGCGTTGGAAGACTCCGAACCACCACGCCGACCAGCCGTGCTGGCAGAGCGGACGCAGGACGCCGCAGGCGACCTCGACGCGAGGATCGGCGAAGCTCCGGCGCACGGCCGCGAGCGCACCACCATCCGGCAGGGTGTCGGCGTCGAGGGTCATCACCACCGCTGCGCGGGTGAGCCCGAGCGCGGTATTGAGCGAGCGCGCCTTGCCGCGATTCGCCTGACGCAAGACCCGCAGCCAGGGATGACTGCGGCTGTGGCCCAGATCGCCTTCCCACTGCAGGGTGAAGGTCTGCTCCAACCACGCCAAGGTCCCGTCGGTCGAGCCGTCATCGACCACCAGGACCTCGTCACCGGGCTGGATCTGGCGCGCCAGCTCCGCCAGGGTCGCGGGCATGCCGCTGCGTTCGTTGCGCGCGGCGATGAGCAAGGCCAGGGCGGGCGGCTCTCCCACCACGGGTGCCATTGGCGGGGCCAGCACCGCGCGTCGACTGCTGGCGAACAAGCCACCCGTCAGCCAGCTTTCGTAGACGATGTACGTCAGTCCGACCAGCCACGACCACGGCTGGGGCAGCAGGAAGGCCGCCGCCGCCACCACCACCAGCAACGTCAGGACCAGGCTGAAGAGCCACCAGAAACGTGCTCCGCCGACCACCGTGGTCGATGTTCCGGCAGTGGTGACGGTCTCCTCCATGCTCAGGGAGTCTGGGAGCCGCCGCCGATGCAGCTTCGGGGAAGTCGCCGCCGTACGCGCACGTGGATGACCCTGATCGCTACGCGGCACATCTCTGGATGGGGGACCCTTGGCAGAGTCGCTGGAGGACGGTACGCCCATGCCCCCAGGAGTTCCCATGGCCACCACGCAAGACGCTGAACTGATTCTCAAACTCTACGACCTGCGCCGCGAGACGGTGTGCCGCCAGGCGCGCGCCTTCATGGCCGGCTGGAACCCGACCAATCCCGAGGAGGTGAAGAAGGCGTGTTCCGACATGCGCTGGACCGACAACGCCTACGTGCGTCAGAGCACCAGCTACTGGGAGATGGCATTCTCGATCGCCAACGAGGGCGCCATCCACGAAGGTCTGTTCGCCAAGAACTGCGGCGAGGGCGTGCTCTTCGCCATCAAGTGCCAATGGTTGAAGGCCAAGTTTCCCGAAGTCTGGACCCGTACCATGCCGGAGGCGGAAGCCTTCATCGCCAAGAACGAGACGGCGAAGAAGAAGGCCGAGATGTTCAAGGGACGCTTCGCCTGGTGAACGCGATCTGACCGCAGATCAAACCGCAGAGGGCGCCGAGGGCGCAAAGCGGAAACATCGCACGCATCAACGCATGCAGGCCAGGGCATTGCCCTGGCCTGCATGCTTTTTCGATGAGTGGGCCACGACGGGGCTGGCCACCTTCCCAACTCTGCGCCCTCTGCGCTCTCTGCGGTTTGACCGCTTCCGGCCTCCTGCTTCAGAAGACCTCAGACCGCGTGGCAGTAATCACGGATCGCCGGGTAGAGCGCACGGAAGCGCTCGGCGATCTTGGCGTATGCCTTCACCGCCTTCTTGTCCGGAACGAAGGTACGCACCACCGGGCCAGGTGCGCAGGCCTGCTTGAGGGAGAGGCCGCAAGCGCCCACCAGGGCGAGACGGGCTCCGCCCAGGGCGGGGCCCGCGTCGGCGCCTTCGCGCAGGATGATGCGCGCGTCACAGACATCGGCGAGGATCTGCATCCAGACCTCGCTGCGCGTACCGCCGCCGGTGACGGTGGCCTCCTTCACCGTGGTGCCAGCGGCACGGATCAGGCGCAATGATTCCGCCAGACCCAGGCTGATGCCTTCGAGCACAGCGCGGGTGAGGTGCTCCCGGGTGTGCATCCGCGTCAGGCCGATGAATGCGCCACGCGCCTGTGCATCGCAGAGCGGCGTCCGTTCACCGGTCAGATAGGGGAGGAAAGTTAGCCCTTCGGCGCCGAGTGGCGCGCTGCCGGCGGCGGCGCAGAGCTCGGTGAAATCGACACCTGGGGCGCAGGTGTCCCGATACCACTGCAACGAGCCGGCGGCCGACAGCATTACGCCCATCTGATGCCAGGTCTTCGGCAGCGCGTGGCAGAAGGTGTGCAGGCGGCCGTCCTTCTCCGGGCTGTAGCCCTTGGTGGTGGTAAAGACCACGCCGCTGGTGCCAAGCGAGATGGTGGTCTGCCCTGGGGTGACGCAGCCGGCACCGACCGCTCCCGCGGCCTGGTCGCCGGCACCGCCGACCACCGCTACACCGACGGGGATGCCGAGCTCGGCCGCAGCCGCGGCGGTGACGGTACCGCCGACCGCGGTGCCTTCGATCAGACGGCCGAGGTAGGTCTCATCGATGTTGCAGACCTTCAGCATCTTCGCCGACCAGCGGCGTTTCGCGACGTCGAGCAGCAGCATGCCGGCGGCATCCGACATCTCGGCGACCTTCTCACCGGTCAGACGCAGGCGCAGGTAGTCTTTGGGGAGCAGGACGGTGCGGACGCGTTTCCATACTTTCGGCTCATGACGCTGGACCCACAGCAGCTTCGGGGCGGTGAAGCCGACCAGGGCGCGATTGCCGGTCTCCTTGATGACCCCTGGGAACTTCTGGTGGATCAGGTCGCACTCGGCCTGGCAACGGCCGTCATTCCACAGGATCGCCGGTCGGACCACCTCATCCGCGGTATCCAGCAGGGTAGCGCCGTGCATCTGGCCACCGATACCGATGCCCTCGATGGTTTCGCTCGGGCAGGCCGCGACCACTTCCCGCACGGAGGCGACCAGCCCCTTCCACCAGGCTTGCGGATCCTGCTCGCTCCACAGCGGCTTGGGCGTCGACAGCGGGTAGGCCGCGGTGGCGGTTGCGAGGATGCGACCGTCGCGCGAGACGAGGACGGTTTTGCACCCGGAGGTGCCGAGGTCGATGCCGAGGACGGCCATGGGTGATTCCTGGAGATGGAGATGAATGGGATGAAGCTGGAAACCGTCATGGAAGCGCCGCGACACCACGAAGCCACGGAAGGCACGGAAGGCATCTCATCCGGATCGACCGGGCCGCCATGACGCCAGGGACGGTCTGGTCTGCATCGACCAGCCACGGAGATGGGATGTTGGCACCGGCCGGCATCGCCGTGACGGTTCCTGGTGATGTCTCTGGGTGAGTCTGGGTGAGTCTGGGTGAGAAAGGTGGAGCGATCAGTGACCGGGTTGCTGCGGTGCGCTCTGCTTGGCGATTTTGACCGTCAGGGGATCCTTGGCCGACACCTTGGGTGCGCGCGCGGCGAGCAGACGTTTGGCCTCCTTCGATTTGCGGCCCTTGGTGGTGACCACATCCCAGCGATCGACGAGACCGTCCTTGAGGTCCTTGTAGCGCTGGATCGAGGCGAGGATGACCTGGTGGGCGACGAGCCGGTCCTCCCAGCCGTAGGTGTCCGACTTCTTGCCTTCGAGATCCTTGTAGATGTTGAAGAAGTAGTCGACCTCGGCGAGGTAGTGACTGGCGAGATGCTGCAGACCGTGGACTTCACGCATGCGCGGATCGCTGACCGGCACCGCCAGGATCTTGTGATCGAGGCCCATGTCATCGCGCATGATGAGCACGCCGAGCGGACGCACTTCGATGAGGCAGCTGGTGAAGGTCGGGTGTTCGACGATCACCACCACATCGAGCGGATCGCCGTCCTCGGCGTGGGTCTGCGGGATGAAACCGTACGCACCGGGATAATGGACCGGACTGTAGAGCGTGCGATCGAGGCGGAAGACATTGAGGTCTTTATCGTATTCGTATTTGTTGGACGAACCTTTGGGAATCTCGATCACCGCATTGATCACGTTGGGGATGTCCGCCCCGGTCGGGAGCTCCAGATAATTGGTCATGTGTTCCTCGAAGGTGGTGCGGGACCGTAAGCGTGTCACCGCACGCCGCAACGCAGCCGGTCGGATTGCGTCGTCTCCGATCAGTGCGCGCAGGTGCTGCCCACCATTCCGCTCATGGATGCCCGGGCGCGGAGCATGGTGGCAGGGATCAGATACAGAATCCGGCCGCCTTGGCGACCCGCCGCATGGGACCAGGATCGTCCGTGAGGCCCGGGAATAGGCGGAATGCCGAAGTGCCCGCGAGGTCCGGTGGGCTTTCCCGGGAGAGCTGGAAATGACAGAAAAACCGCCATGGAAGCGGTTCCATAAAGTGCTTGGTGATTGGCGACGGGCGCTAGCATCCCCACCACCTTGCCACCAGCAACCTCTGCGGAGCCCCCGATGCCCAAGTCAGCCAAGTCCCTGACCCCCTACTTCAAAGACATTCCCGATATCCGCTACGAGGGTCCCGGCAGCGACAATCCGCTGGCTTACCGCTGGTTCGATCCCAAGGCCAAGATCCTGGGCAAGTCGATGCAGGACTGGATGCGCAACGCGGTGTGCTACTGGCATACCTTCCGCGGCACCGCGCTCGACATCTTCGGACCCGGTACCCTCGTCCGTCCCTGGGAGGATGGCACCAACTCGCTCGACATGGCGCTGAAGCGCACCGAGGTGGTGTTCGATTTCGTCACCAAGCTGGGCGTCGAATACTACTGCTTCCATGACCGCGATGCGTCGCCGGAAGGCGCCGACATCAGCGAGACCAACAGCAACCTGTGGGCCATCGCCGAAAAGCTCAAGTCGCTGCAGAAGGCGACCGGCGTGAAGCTGCTGTGGGGCACCGCCAACATGTTCAGCCATCCGCGATTCAGCCAAGGCGCCTCGACCAGTCCCAATGCCGACGTGTTCGCCTACTGCGCCAACTCGGTCAAGGAGATGCTCGACGTCAGCAAGTTCCTCGGTGGTGAGAACTACGTGTTCTGGGGCGGTCGCGAGGGTTACAACACCCTGCTCAACACCAACATGGGCCGTGAAGCCGACCATGCCGCCAAGTTCTTCCAGATGGCGGTGGATTACGCGCAGAAGATCGGCTTCAAGGGCCAGTTCCTGATCGAGCCCAAGGCCTGCGAGCCGACCAAGCACCAATACGACTTCGACAGCGCCACGGTCCTCGGCTTCCTGCGCAAATATGGCTTGGAAAAACATTTCAAACTCAACATCGAACAGAATCACGCGACCCTGGCGGGCCACGACTTCTGCCACGAGCTGGCGGTGTGCGATGCCAACCAGGCCCTGGGCTCGATCGACTCAAACCGCGGCGACGTGATGAATGGCTGGGACACCGACCAGTTCCCCAACGACTACCGCGAGTGCGCGCAGGCCTGGACCATCATCCTGCAGAAGAAGAACGGTCTCGGCAGCGGCGGCCTGAACTACGACGCCAAGGTCCGGCGCGACAGCTATGACGTGGAAGACATGTTCTTCGCCCATATCTGCGGCATCGATACCTGGGCGCGTGGTCTGCGCATCGCCGAGAAGATCATCAAGGACGGCAAGCTGGCCGGCTTTGTCGACCAGCGTTATGCCAGCTACAATAGCGGCGTCGGTCGCAGCATCGAACGCGGCTCAGCGACCTTCGAATCGCTGCAGTAGTACATCGTCGCCAAGGGCGAGGTCGACCCGAACGGCTCGGCCCGTCAGGAATACCTGGAAAATCTCTTCAACAGCTATTGCTGAGCGGAGTCATCCTGCCGGGCCTTCCTCGCGTATGCGAGGAAGGCCCGGCAGCGATCGACCGCCTGCCCTGGTGATGACGGAACACGCGCCGCCACCATCCAAGGGAATGAACCCGAGCGCGTGCGTGGAACGGTCATGCTGATGTCCGCCTTACCGCCCACCTCTGGCACCATGCTCGTCCCGCGGGACGTGCACTGCCGGCTGCTCTATACCGGCTTTACCACGGTGACTCCCGATTCGTGGAACCATTCGCTCTGCAATCCCTATTGGCGCCTCTACCAGAATCTCGATGACGGTGCTTCGGTACTGACCCCGGATGGGGAATACCACCTGCCGGCGCGCCGCCTGGCGCTGATCCCGGCCTGGGGGCGCTTCACCAGCCGGGCCATCCGCCCGGTCCGCCATTTCTACATCCATTTCGATCCCCAGGGCCTGAGTGGCGACTGGGAACGTGAACACTTCACCACGCCGGTCATCCTGCCGGTCGACGAAGCGCGCCAAGCCGCCGCCGTCGTTTTGCATCAGCGCCAGGAGCAGTCCCTGCTCTGGCGCACCCGCATTCAGAACCTGGTGCTCGATTGCCTGGCGGGAGCCTTGGAATTGCTCCCCGCGGGTGTGCTCGACCGCTTCGACCAGCAGGTCGCCGGACGCGACCCGGTGGCCGCCGCCCTGCGGCACATCGAGGGCAATCTGCACGAGAAGCTGCCGATTCCGCAACTGGCGAAACTCTGCAATCTCAGCGTCGATCATTTCAGCCGGGTCTTCCGTCAACTGCTTGGCCAGACCCCGACGCGCTTCATCCAGGAACGGCGGGTGGCGGTGGCAGCCGAACGCCTGGTCGGTTCCAACGACGACATCACCCAGATCGCTGCGGATACCGGCTTCGCGAATCGCTATCACTTCACGCGCGTTTTCGCCCAGCGCATGGGCGTACCGCCGGCGACGTATCGCCGCACTGGCCGGGTCTGACCGCCGCGCTTCTTGGTCAGCGCTGCCCTGGCGCCCTGACCATCAACTGATCGATCAGCCTGCCCATCTCTGCGGCACCGAGCGCTGACACCAGATAGGTCTGCCGGCGCGCCGGCATGGCCCGCCAGGTGTTCGTGCCATCGCCAGCAATCACATTGGAGCCCGTGACCTCCGTCCAATACACCACGCCCTGGAAGGTGCAGCCACGTACGGCATGCAGAATGGTGAGTTGATCCCAACTCGGACGACCTTTCCGCAGTGAGTCGTAGGCCAGCTCATAACAGCGGCGCATCGGGCTGGGTTGCGCATCTTGGAAGACCCTGCCGGTGATGACGGCAGCCCCGAGTTCATAGCCACCGAATACCATCGGCGCCTCGGCGTCGGGCCAATGGTCGATGACGTGACGGGCGGGATCGGCGGCGCCGCTGAAGGACAGGTTGTACTCCTTGCCAGTCGGATATCTGCCGCCCATGAGGGACAACAGGCGGACCTTGGCCTTGATCAGGGCCACTCCATCCCGGGCATCGATCGCGTCGCCGGGACTGCGCAGCAAGGTGTCGAGGTTGGTGAGGAAGCCGATGCTGGCGATGGTCACACTGCGATCGGGCGCCGCCGCCAGCAGTCGGCGGTAGACGGACAGGGCGTCCGGTCGTTGCTCGTCGAGCAGCCCATCATGGGGGAACTCAGCGAAGATCGCCCGCGAGTAGCTCGAGGCCTTGCGTGGCGTCGCTCCGGCAGGTCGGCGATCCACGCCGATGGGCAAGCTCCCACGGCCGAAGTGATGATTGATGGCGCTGACCACCGCCGCGTGCTTGCCGTGCAGGTCCTGACCATTGAGCACCAGTCCAAGGATCTTCACCTCTCCTGCGTCGGCGAGCACATGGAGCATGGCCAGCGCGCCGGCGTCATCGCAGTCGGTCAGGGCATCGGTGTCGACGATGACGGCGGGGATATCCTGCCCGAACGAGAGGCGGGCGCAGACGATCAGCAAGATGCTGCAGAGTCGGACCAGGTTCAGATGTTGCCTTCGACGATGGCCATGGCCGTGAACATCAAGCGGCGATACTCCTCGCGCTGGGTCTCCGCCGACACTTCCTTCTCCACTTCGCCGGCATTGCTCGGATGGGTGGGGTTGTCATCGCGCGAGCTGACCTCTTTGGCCGGTGTGATGGCGAAGCTGTCGGGCGACCAGTCGCCGGCCATGATGCCGCTCAGGCGCGCCCGCCGGGCATCGATGTGCAGGACCTGATCCTTGTCGTAGTAGGCTTGGCCACGGTAGGCCACCACCACCTGGCCGCGGGCGATGGTCACCACTCCACGCGGTGTCGGGACATTTTCCGGCATGGTCGCCAAGGTGACGATCCAGCAGGGCTTGAGCAGGCCCGCACTGTGATCGATGACGATCAGGCTGCGATAACGATCCCAGCGCAGGATCAGGGCCCCGGGTTTGGCCGGGCTGTGCGCCGGCGCGATCTCCGGCGGTTCGACTACGTCGTCGACCGCCATCGGGTCATCCTCGTTCAGCAGCAAGACCTCGGGAATGACAAGGTCGAGCAGCGGGTCCGGCACTACTCCTGGTGCCGGCAGAGGCGGTGCCGGCAGAGGCGGCGCCGGCAGCGGTACTTCCGGCGGAACGACGACGGGTGGTGCGACGACGGGTGGGACCACATCCTCCCCAGGCAGTTCCGGCATCAGCACCAGCACCATCATCCACACTAATAGGCGACACCCTCTCACGCGGACGAGAGGCTGGACGCCACGGCGTGGAGGTGATGTTGGCATGGGGTCAGAAGGTGCGGCGTTGCCGGGTGGACGGGATGCCGTCGGCGATGCGGTACTTGGTGACGGTGCGACGGCTGATGTCGAGCCCTTCCTTGGCCAGGCGATCGGCGATCTCCTGATCCGACAGGGGATTCTTCGGCGACTCGGCCTGGATGAGCTTCTGGATCTTGAGTTTGACCGACTTGGAGCTCTCCGCCTCGCTGCCATCCTGGGTGGCGATGCCGCCCGAGAAGAAATTCGCCAAGGGGATGATGCCGCTGGGAGTCTGGATGTACTTGTCCTTCACCGCCCGGCTGACGGTGGCGACGTGCATGCCGATCTTGTCGGCGATGTTCTGACGCATCAGCGGACGCAGGTGTTCGACCCCGTGTTCGAGGAACGCCGTCTGATGCTTGATGATCTCTGAGACGATGCGCAGCAAGGTGCGGCGGCGCTGCGCGATCGCATCGATGATGAAGCGCGCACCGGAGATCTTCTCCTTGAGGTAGGCCTTCTCCTTCTGGTCGCCGCTCTTTTCGTAGAGATCGAAATAGGACTCGCTGACCTTGACCTTCGGCAGGTGGCCATCGGGAACGCTGACGATCCATTCATCGTGCTCGTTGCGTTCGACCATCACATCTGGCACCACGTACTGGCTGGAGCCGGAGGCGAACGACAACCCGGGTTTGGGGTCGAGCTTCGAGATGACGTCGACGCCTTCCTTGACCCGATCGACATCCACTCCCAAGGCCTGGGCGATCACCGGCAGACGGTTTTTCAGCACGTTGTCGAGGTGATCGCGGATCAACGTCATCTCGAAGGTATTGTCTCCGGGTTCGCGTTGCAGCTGCAGCTGCAGGCAGTCCTTGAGGTCACGCGCGGCGATGCCGGCCGGATCGCAGCCACGCACCAGTTCCCAGGCCTGTTCGGCGGCGTCGAGCTTCTCTTCGGGAAACAGCTCGACCAATGGCTGGTCGAGGAAACCACGGCGCGAGAGCTGCCAGCAGATCTCATGCACCAGTTCGCGTACCTCATCGCTCATCTCGGTGAAGCGCAGCTGCTCGATGAGGTGTTCGGCCAGCGACGGCGGTTTTTCCGGGGAGGCCTCCAGCGCCGCCATCTTGTTGGGCCGGTCCTCGTCGGGCAGACCGCTGCTGGTCGGCGGCTTCCACAACCAATCCTGGTCGTCGTGGTGCAGGCGATCGCTGATGTGGCTCTCGACCGTCTCTCCCGGTCCATCGAAACCGCGATCGCGTTCCGCCAGACCATCGGGCGCTTCGGCGATGTCGGGGCCCTCCTGGTCAAGCACCTCGAGGACCGGGTTGCTCTCGACCTCGTTCATCAGCCGCTCCTCGAGCGCCAACTGCGGCAGCAGCAGGATCTCGATCGACTGGATCATCTGCGGCGTCAGCTTGAGCTTCTGCTCCATCCGCAGATTGAGGTTTTGACGCATCTGGAGGGCCATGGGCTCTCATCCTCATCGCCTCGTGGCGGGCCGTGGTGATCGGAAGCGGCTAACGGCTAAGCAAAATCTACGCCAACTGACGCAGCGACGCAAGCGCACTGCTCAGGAGACCATGCAGCACCCCCTCGGGCGCAGGACACCCCCAGGGGCAGCATCGGGTCCAAGGTTGAACCCTGCGGCGCCACAGCTACTTGTGTCGCTTACCGCAGGCATGACGAAGGCATACGGGAAAGGGTTTGATGAATAGTCCGGTCGAACCGGTCCCACTGAGCGATCCATTCGCGGCGATGGTTGATCTGATTCTGGGGAATGGGTGGTGCGACCGGCCGCGGCTGGACGCCGCGCGCAGCGAGCTGATCAAAACCGGGAAACAGGCCCTGCTGAATGATCACAAGGCCATGGGGCGCTTCCTGGTCGAACGCCGCATCCTGACCAGCGAGCAGATGACCGAATTGGATGCCATCATCCAGCAGCAGGCGAATTTCCCGACCTACCACCTGCTGAAGAAACTCGGCGCCGGCGGTATGGGCACGGTCTTCCTCGCCCAACAAGCCGGCACCGAGCAGATCCTGGCGATCAAGACCATCATCGCCCGGCTGAAGGAGGATCCCGATTTCATCGGCCGCTTTCATCGCGAGAGCAAGGTGCTCGCCGGTCTCGATCATCGCCACATCGCCAAGGTCATCGAGAGCGGCGATAGCGGCAACACCTGCTACATGGCGATGGAATACGTCGAGGGCCCCAACCTCGGCACGCTGCTCAAAGAGCACAAGGTGCTCCCGGAGCGTTACGTGTTGCGCATCGCCCAGCAGGTGGCGGAAGGTCTGGCCTACGTCTATGGCGAGGCCGAACTGGTCCACCGCGACATCAAGCCGGAAAACATCCTGATCAGTCGGCCGACGGCGACGGGCGAAGCCTTCCCCGACGATGACGAGGCCAAGCTGATCGACTTCGGGCTGGTCAAGCCGGTCCATGACGATGAACACCTCACCCAGACCGGCATGACCATCGGCACCCCGTTGTACATGTCGCCGGAACAGATCCGCGGCGAACACATCGACTGCCGCAGCGACATCTACGGCCTGGGTGCAACCATGTACCACCTGCTGACCGGGACGACCCCTTTCAGCGGGACCAGTCCGGGCGCCATCATGAGCGCCCACCTGACGCAGGCCGTACCCGATCCCACTCAGAAGGTTCCCAGCCTGCACCACCGCACCAAGGAGCTGGTGATGATGGCGATGGCGAAACATCGCGATCAGCGCTTCCTCAGCTTCGAAGCCTTCATCAAGGCGGTGTCGGGGGTGCTGTCGGAGATGGGCGAACGCAGCGGAACCGCGCCGAAGCTGCTGCGCAAACCGCTGGTCCTGAAAGGTCCACTCCGCAAGGCGGTCTCCGGGCCGAGCCCTGATGCCGCGGAGCCGGCCCTGATCGGCGGGATGACCGACACCACCGACCGCATCGTCAGCAAATTCAAGGCGAAACACGAACTGCCGACGGACGCCACCAAGGCGTTCATGTCACCGGCCATGAGCGACAAGTCGACCACCGCGGCGGTCGCGAATCCCGCCCGCGGATCGCAACGGATGAATATTCCCACGGAGTCGGTGCCCAGGTCAGGCCTGAAGAGCCGGGTCTTCGATGAAGATCCCAGCGAATCGCACGGCACCGGCATCATTCCCTGGCTGGTGTTGGTGGCCGCCATTGCCGCCTTGGTGATCTGGTTCCTGGTGTGAACACGGCTTGCACGTGCAGACGCGCTCGGGTGAGGGTTGTTGACGGGCTCTGCTGAGCCCACGCCCCGCCAGCCTGCAGCCTTGGATCCCGTCACTCGAGTACTGGAACCACCATCCTTCCCCTGGGAGCGCCAATGCCGCCGCCTGGGGTCCAAGCCCCGCTAGCCGTCCCGGACGACGCCGCTAGCATCCCGCCCCGTGCAGTTCACCGGCCGCCATGTCATCTCCATCACCGACTTCAGCCGCCATGATCTGGTGCGGGTCCTGGAGTTGGCCCAGCGCATGGAGCAGACCGGCCCGGCGGTGCGGCTCGATGGCAAGCTGATGGCGACGCTGTTCTTCGAGCCCAGCACGCGCACCCGTCTGAGCTTCGAAGCGGCGATGCACAAGCTCGGTGGCAATGTCATCGGCTTCTCCGATGCCGGCTCGACCAGCACCAAGAAAGGCGAGAGCCTGGCGGACACCATCCGCATGGTCGAACGGTATGCCGATGTGATCGTCATACGTCATCCCCGCGATGGTGCGGCGCGCCTGGCCAGTGAGGTCAGCACCGTACCGGTCATCAATGGTGGGGATGGCGGCAACCAGCATCCCAGCCAGACCTTCCTCGACCTCTATACCATCGCCAAACTCTTCCCCGGACTGTTGACGGGTGAGCAGCAGCTGACCATCGCCTTCGCCGGCGATCTACGCTATGGCCGCACCGTCCACAGCCTGCTGACCGCGCTCTGCTATTTCCGCGTGCGTCTGCTGCTGGTGGCCCCGCGCGGCCTGGAGATGCCCGACCAGTACCTGCATGCGGCGGCGCAGGCCGGGCTGTCGGTGCAGGAGGTGCCGACGCTGCAGGACGCCATCGCCCAGAGCGACATCCTGTACATGACGCGCCTGCAGGAGGAGCGCTTCCCCGATCCGCTCGAGTTCGACCACATCAAGGTCTCGTACCGCATCACCGCGGCGATGCTCGGGGCCGCGGCACCGCACCTGCGCATCCTCCATCCGCTGCCGCGGGTGAACGAGATCGCCGCCGATGTCGACAGCACCCCGCACGCCCACTACTTCGCCCAGGCCGGCAACGGCATTCCAGTGCGCCAGGCGCTCCTCAGCCTGGTGATGGGAATCGCATGAACGGGAATCGCATGAACGGAGAGCGCTCCCATGGCTGATCCCAGCGACCCACCGACCACGTCCAACACCCGCGTCCGCCAGGTCGAAGCCATCCTGCACGGCACGGTGATCGACCATATTCCAGGGCACATGACCTTGAAGGTCGCCAATCTCCTGGCCTCGGAACACGACCAGGTATCGATCGGCATGAACCTGCGCTCGGCGCGCATGGGTCGCAAAGGCGTGGTCAAGATCAGCGGCCGCGAACTCGATGCGCGCACGCTGTCACGTCTCGCGCTGATCGCTCCCAGCGCCTCGGTCAGCATCATCCGCGATACGCAGGTGGTGCGAAAGTTCACCGTGCCGATGCCCAAGCTGTTCGAGGACATCGCCCGCTGCGCCAATCCAAACTGCGTCACCAACCACGAGAAGTGGAACAGCCGACTGGAAGTGGTCAGCGCCGACCCGTTGACCGTGCGCTGCGTCTATTGCGAACGCGGCTTCCCGGCGAGCGAGCTCACGGTGATCTGAGTGAACCAAGGTCATTCACCTTGGGAAAAAGAAGTGCGAAGTGCATCCGTCGGGCAAACAATCTCACCGTCGTAAGCGAATGTATTTCAACCTCGCACCTCGTACCTCGCACCGTTAATACCAATCCTCCACCACGCATCTGCCATGCGAGAAGGCTGGGAAATATCAAACCGCAGAGGGCGCAGAGCCGAGAAATCCATATCTCTGCGCCCTCTGCGTCCTCTGCGGTTTGGACCTGCCTTCTTCTCCAGGTGAGCCATGAGTGATGGAGGATTGGCATAAAATGCCCTGGCTTCCTCGCTTCAGGGCTTGCTGATCCCTATCTCGTCCATGCGCTTCTTCAGCGTGATACGATTGATGCCGAGCAGTTCGGCGGCGCGCAGCTGATTGCCTTCGGTGCGGGCCAGTACCTCGCGGATGAGGGGTTCCTCCACCGCGTCGACGTACTTGGTATAGACCGTGCCCGGATGCTGCTGGATCAGCCGGGCCGCCAAGGCGGTCGCCACCGCCTGGAACGATGATGGGGTGGGACCTTCATCCCGCCCTGGCGGCAGGGACAACTGGCCAGCGCCGATGATGCCGCCGGATGCGAGCACCGCCGCCTCCTCGAGGACGTGCTTGAGCTCGCGCACATTGCCGGGCCATTGATGCCGGCGCAGCTGGTCCATGGCATCGTCGGTCAGCCCCAGCGGACGTCCCAGCCGCTGCGCCACCCGGCCCAGGATATGACGCACCAGGGCGGGCAGATCGTCGAGCCGGTCGGCGAGGCGCGGCAAGGTGATGGTCACCACCCGCAGGCGGTAGGAGAGGTCCTCGCGGAAGGCGCCGCTGAGCGTGAGTTTGCGCAGGTCGCGGTTGGTGGCCGCGATCACCCGCACCTGGACGCCCATCTCCTGCTCGCCACCGACCCGGGTGAAGCGCTGATCTTCGAGGAAGCGCAGCAGCTTTACCTGCGCCGTTGGCGGCAGCTCGCCGACCTCATCGAGGAAGAGCGTGCCGCCATCGGCGGCTTCGACGCGCCCGATCTTGCGCGCGCGTGCATCGGTGAAGGCGCCGGCCTCGTGTCCGAACAGTTCGCTCTCGATCAGCTGCTCCGGCAGCGCTCCACAATTGACGGCGATGAAGGGACCGTCGCGGCGTTTGGAATAGCGGTGCAGTGCGCGCGCCACCAGTTCCTTGCCGGTACCGGACTCGCCGCACACCAGCACTCCCAGATCGGTGGCGGCAGCGGCGGCGATGCGGCGGTAGACCTCCTGCATGGCGATGGTCGCGCCGATGATTTCACCATCACCGGATTTGGTTTCGCCCGATGGCTGGGCGGCGGCAGCCAGCGCGTCCTCGCCCAAGGCGCGCCGCACCAGGTCGATGGTGCGATCGAGGTCGAGCGGCTTGGGCATGTAGTCGAACGCGCCACGACGCACCGCCTCGACCGCGGTCTCCATGGTTCCGTGCGCGGTGGTCACCACCACCGGCAGGCTGGGATGTTCGGCCTTGAGCGCGGCCAGCAGGTCGAGCCCGGATTCTCCAGGCATGCGCACGTCGGTGATCACCAGGTCGGGACGCTGACGCTTGATCGAGCGGCGGGCGGCCGCCGCATCGGCCGCCACCACCACGCCATACCCCTGTCCCTTGAGGACCTGTTCCAGCGCCCAGCAGACTGCCGCATCGTTGTCGACGATCATGATGGTGGCGGTGTCGGCCGAGGGACTATCGGGTGGCATGGGCGGGAGCCTAGGCTGCGAGCGCGGCGGCGCGACGTGGCAATCGTCGAGGGCGGTGGTTCTCACGTCTGGCGTAGATCACGCACTGCTTGACGACCACGGTGGTCGCGGGGTACCTTACCCGCACTCGTAGCCCAGGAGCGTGCGCATGCGTCTGACCACCACCCTCGCCGTGATCGCCGGTTGCACCGGCCTGATCAGCGCCCAGGAATCCTTCACCGTCGGACCGCGTGCGCTGGGCATGGGCGGTACCGGCGTGGCGGCGGTCGACGATCTGCCGGCGAGCTACTACAACCCGGCGGCGTTCGGCTTCTTCGCGCATCAGCCCCCCGCCGAGGAGCAGAGCGACAAGGGACCTTTGAGCGCCGACAACAATGCACTGTGGCGGAAGGATTGGGGTGCTGGCGCCGACGTGACCTTCGGTGCGCGCATCCACAAGGATTTCGCCGACCACGTGACCACGCTCAAGGATTTCTATGACAGCGGCGCGTTCGATGATCTCTCCGCCAATGGCGTGACGAATGAGCAGGATGCGCTGGCGCTGGTCGGCATCGCCAACGCCTTGGGCAATCTCAGTGATCCCGACAATGCCATGACCGTCGACGCCACCGGTGGTTTTTCGGTGCGCATCAAACAGTTCGGCCTCGGCGTCCGCACCTTCGCGCAGGTATCCGGCCGGCTGCAGAGTCTCGACACCACCAATCTCGGCCTCGATGGCGGCGCCGATCTCGATACGGAGCTCGCCGGCATCACGCCGAGCGGCTGGGCCCCAGGCTACACGCCGCAACTGCTGACCGCGTCCCAGGTCAGCCAATTGGCGAACGCGCCCAACAGCCTGGATGCCGACACCATCGGCAAACTGGACGCCTTGGCGGTCGCCTCCGGGGTTTCGGCCAGCCAGACCCAATTGATGGTCGACACCTTGAGCGGCATCAATGCCGGCGGCACTGGCGGCGGCGGCGATCTCAACGCGAACACCAGCGCCCTGCGCCTGTACGGCGTCAACATCATGGAGATCCCGCTCTCCTTCGGCTGGGCCTTCAATGAGAACATCTCGGTGGGCGGCAATCTCAAGGCGATGATCGGCCGGGTCTACGGCACCGATGTGCTGGTCTTCGACGACGACGTCGAGGACGCGCTGAAGAACGCCGACGAGAACTACCAGCAGACCGTCACCTGGGGCATCGATCTCGGCGTGATGGTGCGGATGCGGATGCTCAACCTGGGTCTGACCATGCGCAATCTCAACACCCCGACCTTCGATGGCCCGAGCGTCGGCATCATCGACTACCCTGACTACGAGATCGATCCGTCGGCGACCTTCGGCGCCGCCTTCATCCCATTGGAATGGATCACCCTGGCGGCCGACCTCGACCTGACGTCCAACGAGACCGTGCTGTCGGCCTACGAGACGCAGATGCTGCGCTTCGGCGCCGAATTCGACCTCTTCCGCGTCCTCGCCCTGCGCGCCGGTTTTTCCACCAACCTCGCCGAGGATGACATCGGCGAGATCATCCATGCCGGTGTGGGACTCAACCTGTGGGCCATCCGCCTGGATGTCGCCGGAGCGATGTCGCTGGAGACCACCACGTATGACGGCGACGAGGTCCCGCGCGAAGGGCGCGTCGGCCTGCAGCTGGCGGCCGATTTCTGAGGCCTGGACGGCGCCCGCGCCAGCCAACAATTCCGCGCCATGGCCGCTCCCGTCCTTGGCATCGATCCCGACGCGTTCCTGCGCCTAGGCTCCTGGGACCGCGCACGGCTGAGCCGGCTGGTGGCGCCGACGCCGGCTGACAGCGCCACCCGCCCGGCAGTGAGTCTGTCTTTCCTGGCCCCCGACAGCGTCGCCATCATCACCGGCCAGCAGCCGGCGGTCGGTGGCGGTCCGCTGTACTCGCTGATCAAGATCGCGCATGCCATCGCCATCGCCCGCGCGCTCGGCCCGCGTGCCGTGCCGCTGTTCTGGTGCGCGTCCGAGGATCACGACCTGGGCGAGGCCAGCCACGCCGACCTCATCGATCGCGCGGGCCGTCGCCAGCGTTTCACCGCCGATCTGGACAGCGGACGCGCGAGCCTGCGCTTCCGTCCGGCCATCACCTGGTGGGATGGCTTGCTGGCTCACGCCAACCAGCACCTCGGCAGCGGCCCGGGCCGCGCCTGGATGGAACAGCACGCTCCCGTCGCCGACGAGGGCATGGGCGCCTGGATGGTCCGCCTGGTCGGCGATCTGTTTGCGCGTCATGGCCTGCTCGCCGTCGAAGGCCATCGGCTGCGACCGCTGTGGACGACGGCGATGCAGCGCGCGTGCGCTGCCTGGCCGGTGGAGGCCCTGCGCGATCTGCGGCGACGTCTGCTGACGGAAGGCGCCACCGACGCTTTCGGCGAGCTCGCCACAGCGCCGCTCTTCGCTGATCGCAGCAGCGGTCGCGTGGCGCTGACCAGCGCGGAGGCCGTGGCCCTGCTGGCGACGCAACCCGACCTGCTCAGCCCTGGGGCGGCGCTGCGACCGGTCCTGCAGCAGGCAGCCTTGCCTGGGCTGGCCTACGTCGGCGGTCCAGGGGAGCTCGCGTATCACCGCTTCATCACTCCGCTCTATGCCGCGCTCGGCGTCCCGGCGCCGACGCTGATCGCGCGCTGTTCGCTGACCCTGGTGCCGCCGTGGGTCGCCCGCGGCTGCGAACGCTGGCAGGTGCCGTTGGAAGCCGTGCGGGGAGCGGCGCCGTCGACACCAACTCTTACCGCTCCCGTGCTCGCCCCGCTGGATGCGGCGCTCGTTGCCCTCGCTGGCCAGACTCTGCCCACCACCCACCACCGCCGCCTGCTGACCGGCGTCGCGCGCCTGCGCCGCGAACGCGAACGTCTCGCCGCTAGCCTCGCGCGTGCTGATCGCCAAGCAGCAGAACGTCCCGCCTGGGGCGTTCTGCAGGGCTGGCTGCATCCGCGCGGCCTGGCGCAGGAGCGCACGCTCAGCCTGTTCCAGGCGGTGTGGCAGTTCGGTCCCGGCATCGCCGACCGTCTGGTCGAGGCCGCCAGTACCACCGCTCCAGGCGTGCATGGTTGGGTGAAGTTGGAGTAACCCTTCCCAAGGGCGCGTGCCCTGGCTCTGGAATTGCTCCCTTCCCAGGACTCCTCAGGATGCGGCCCCACGAGCTCCCTGATGCCTGATGATCCTCTGATCGGATTCGCTGCCGACGGTCTGCGTTTCGAGTCGATGCTCGGGCGCGGCGCGATGGGTGCGGTGTACAAGGGCACCCAGATCGGGCTCAACCGCACGGTGGCGATCAAGGTCATCGCCCCGCACCTGGCGGAAGACCAATCCTACCTTGATCGTTTCCTGCGCGAGGGCCGCACCCTCGGACGCTTGAAGCACCCGCACGTCATCGCCTGTCATGACATCGTGCGCACCAAGGGGCCGCACGGGAACGAGCTGGTGCTGATGGCGCTGGAGTTCGTCGACGGTTGGAGCCTGGGCGCGCTGCTGAAGCGCAAACACCGCCTGACCGCGCGTCAGGTCATCGAGCTGCACCGTCAAGCCGCTGAGGGCCTCTCCGCCGCGCACCAGCTCGGCATCGTCCACCGCGACATCAAGCCCGACAACATCATGGTCACCCGCAAGGGGCAGGCGAAACTGGCCGACTTCGGTTTGGCCAAGGGCGAGGAGTCGGCGATGCTGACCCAGACCGGCGCAATCATGGGCAGTCCGTCGTACATGTCGCCGGAGGCCTGTCGGGGCGAACCACCGACGCCGGCCGGCGATTGTTATTCGCTCGGCTGTTCGCTCTACCATGCGCTCACCGGGGTCACGCCGTACCGCGCCGGCAGCGCGGTGCAGGCGCTGCATCAGCACATCCATGCGCCGATTCCGCGGCTATCGAGCCGGCGTCCCGATCTGGCGGTGATCGATGGCATGATGAACCGCCTGCTGGCGAAACGCAGCGAGGACCGCTTCGTCGATGCCGCCGCAGTCGCCAGCGCGCTGAAGGCGGCGATCGGCGGCATCCCGCCGGAAGCGCCCGCCGGCATCAGCACGGCCGAGCCAGCAGCCACCAGCGAGCCGACGGTCGAGGCGCATCATCCGACCCAGACCGTGGCGCCGACGTCCATGGCGGTAGCGAAACCCAGGCTCCGCTGGCCGTGGGTCGCCGCTGGCATCGCCGTGTTCGTGCTGGTGTTGCTGGTCGCTGGCGGCAGTCAGCCCCCGGCGACCCCCGCGTCCGCGCTGTCCGCGACCGCCGAAGCCACCGGCCCGGACGTGGGCGACGCCGTGCTCGCCACCACCCTGGATACCGTCGAGGCGCTGCTCGCGCGCGGCCAGGTCACCGCGGCGGATCTGGTGCTCGGACAACTGCCGGCCCAGGGCCTGCCGAGCAGCGGCCCCCTGGCGGTGCGCCTGGCGACGCTGCGCGAACAGGTGAAGGCGCCACCGGCCGTCAGCGTTGCACCGTCGGCGGTGGCGCCAGCCGGCGATCCGTTGGACGAGGTCGATCGCCTGATCCGCGCCGACCGCCTCGAGGCGGCTGATCGCCTGCTCAGCTCCCTGCCCAACCGGCACGAACAGGAGGCGCGCAAGGTCGGCATGAACCGCTTCCTCAAGAATCGGATGAAGGATCAGACCGACGACGTCGATGCCCGCCTCACCGGCATCGAGATGCTGGCGCTCAGCGATCCCGAAGAGGCCCGCCGTAAGCTCGCTGCCCTCACACTTCCCGAGCACGCCTTCGGCGCGACGCGGGCCCGCTACCGGCGCGTGGAGGAACGACTCCAACGCGGCGCCCAGGCGGTGGTGACGCCCACCCTCCTGCGTGTCGGCACGCCCGGCTTCGATGACCGTTCCGCGTTGCCGATCGGCTCCTTCAACCTGCCCTTCCAGCTGCCCTTCGGTACCAGTCAGGTGGCCCTCGCGGTCGACGGCCAACTGACGCTGCGCCTGCCCGCCACGGCCACGGCCGGCCAGGGTGGCGTCGCTGCGCTGCTCTCCACATCCATGTCGACCACCGTACAGGTCGCCTTGATCGCGGGCAGCAAGCGCCTGCCGCGGCCGGCGCAGCGTCTGGAGGCTGGCACCTGGATTCCCGTGGTGGTGGCGCTGGACGCCAGCGAGGCGGTGACGGCGATCGAGTTCACCTGCCCGCAGGGCGGGGCGCGTACCCGCTTGCATGGCGCGGTGGCGGCGTTCGTGCCGACGCGGACCGCCACCGTGGCCGACCTCGGTCTGGTGCCCGGCGCGCTGCGCACGCTGCCGGTGGCGCTCACCAGCCGGGACGTGCAGAACGATTACCGCGTGTCGACCAGGCGCCTGGCCGCCGCTGGATCCGGTTTCGCCAGCCTCGACCGGGTGCGCATCGTCGTTCCCGCCGGTGCGCAGGTGGCGGCGGGCGAACTGCTCAGCGGCCTCGCGGGCATCATGGACCTGCCGTCGGCCAGCGGTGCCAGTGACGATCGCATCGTGACCTACTCCAACGCCGACATCCGTTCGCTGGATGCAGCCTTCGCCGGCGCGCTCACCGCCAAGGTGCACCTGTTGGTGGTGATGGTCGATACCAGCCAGATGCCCGTCATCTCCACCGCCCTCAAGCAGGTCGAACGTTGCCGCGCGGCCATGGCCCAGGGCACGCTCCCGGTACTCCTGCTGAGTCACGCCTATGAAGGAGAGGCGCAGCTGCGCCGCGACTGGAATGGCTACCTGGGGCTGGTCCACAGCGAGCTGCCGGAATTGCCGATCATCGACGGCGGCATCAGTGCGCGTTTCCTGCGCGGACTGGTGCCGGAGGTGAGCGACGTGCAGGCCCGCCGGCTACGTGATGACAGCTACCGCGCCGGCTTCAGCGAATTGGTGGCACGCTTGCGCACCGCCATCACGCTCATCGGTAGCGGCCGCTGAACCCGCTCACGCGCCCAGCGTCCGGCGCTTGTCGATCAGGAGCTGCACCACCGCCGGGTCCGCCAGCGTGCTGATGTCGCCGAGCTGGTCGGTCTCCTGTGCCGCCACCTTGCGCAGGATGCGGCGCATGATCTTGCCCGAACGCGTCTTCGGCAGCCCAGGGGTGATCAGGATCTTGTCCGGCGTGGCGATCGGGCCGATGATCTTGCGCACCTCGTCACGCAATTCCTTGATCAGGGCCGCGCTCTCCTGATGGCCGGTCTTGAGGATGACGTAGGCGAAGATGCCCTGCCCCTTGATCTCGTGCGGGTAGCCGACCACGGCGGCCTCGGCGCAGGCCGGATGCGCGACCAACGCGCTCTCGACCTCGGCGGTGCCCATGCGGTGGCCGCTGACGTTGATGACGTCATCGACGCGGCCGGTGATCCACCAGTAGCCATCGGCGTCGCGACGGCAGCCGTCGCCGGTGAAATAGTAGCCTGGGTAGGGTTTGAAGTAGGTGTTCAGGAAACGCGTGTGGTCGCCATAGATGGTGCGCGCAATGCCTGGCCACGAGGCCTTGAACGCGAGGATGCCGCTGACCTCCTTGCCCGTCGCCCACTTCACCTCGTTGCCCTTGTCGTCGAGCGCCACCGGCTGGACACCGAAGAACGGCAGCGTCGCCGAACCCGGCTTGAGCGCGGTCACCCCTGGGAGCGGCGTGATCATGTGGCCGCCGGTCTCGGTCTGCCAGAAGGTGTCGACGATCGCGCAGCGGTGCTCGCCGACCACTTCGTAATACCAGCGCCAGGCCTCGGGATTGATCGGCTCGCCGACGCTGCCGAGCACGCGCAGGCTCGAGCGGTCGTACTTCTTCGGCAGCGCATCGCCTTCCTTGGCGATGGCGCGGATTGCGGTCGGCGCGGTGTAGAACGAGTTGATCTGGTGGCGCTCGACCATGTCCCAATAACGCCCGGCATCGGGATAGGTCGGGATGCCTTCGAACATGAAGCTGGTCGCGCCATTGCAGAGTGGCCCGTAGACGATGTAGCTGTGTCCGGTGACCCAGCCGACGTCGGCCATGCACGCGTAGACGTCGCCTTCGCGATAATCGAAGACGTATTTGTGGGTGATCGCGGCGTAGAGCAGGTAGCCGGCGGAACCATGCGCGACGCCCTTGGGCTTACCGGTCGAACCCGAGGTGTAGAGCAGGAACAGCAGGTCCTCGCTCTCCACCGGTTCCGGCGGACACCAGGGACGCTGGGCGTCCATCGCCTCGCGCAGCCACAGGTCGCGGCCCGCGGTCATCGGCACGTGCTCGCCGGTGCGCTTGAGCACCAGCACGGTGTGCACGTTGGGGCAGGCGGACAAGGCCTCGTCGGCGGTGCGTTTGAGCGGCACGTGTTTGCCGCCGCGCAGGCCCTCGTCGGCGGTGATCAGCACGCGGCAGTCGGAGTCGATGATGCGATCGCGTACCGACTCGGCCGAGAAGCCGCCGAAGATCACCGAATGGATCGCGCCGAGGCGGGCGCAGGCGAGCATCGCCGCCGCGGCCTCGGGGACCATCGGCAGGTAGATCGCCACGCGATCGCCCTTCCTGACGCCACGGCTGATCAGCACGTTGGCCAGACGGCAGGTCTCGGCGTGCAGCTCCTGGTAGGTGACCCGTCGCACGTCGCCGGGTTCATCGCCCTCCCACAGGATCGCCACCTGGTCGCCGCGCTCAGCGAGGTGACGGTCGAGGCAGTTCTCGCTCACGTTCATCCGCCCACCGGTGAACCAGGCGACGTTGCCGGCGGCGAAGTCGCCAGCCTGCACGCGGTCGAACGGGCGCTGCCAGGTCAGGAACTCCTTGGCCATGCGGCCCCAGAAGCGGTCGGGGGTCTTCACGCTCTCCTGGTACAGTTTCTGGTACTGGGCCGGCGAGTTCAGCAGAGCGCCTTTCTTGACCCGGGCGATGACGGGGTAGAGGTCCTTGAGCGGCACGGCAGCGGTCATGGGGACGATCCTGGAGCGGGGGCGAGAGGCGGGCGAGACGGAACCAACGATGAGATGGAGATTGGGCAGAGTGATAAGCACGCTCTAGCGGCCTCAAGCCGGCAATGTGGTTCCGCAGCCCCACGTGCACGCGACGGATGCATGGCACAGCAGCGAGCGCATGCCGCAGCCGCATCCTGGCTGGCGGAGAGCGCCGGCAGCACAGACTGCCGGCATGCCTGATACGCCCCCTGCCTGCCCAGGAACTCCCGGCCGGGTGCGCCCGGTGATCGACCGCAACCGCTGCGAGGCCAAGGCCGACTGCGTGCGGGTCTGCCCGTACGGCGTGTTCAGCATCCAGGCGCTGGTCGCCGCTGACCGCGCCACGCTCAGCCTGCGCGGCCGGCTGAAGGCGTTCTTCCACGGCGGCCAGCAGGCCTACACGCCACAGGCCGACCAGTGCCAGGCCTGCGGCCTCTGCGTCACCGCCTGCCCGGAAGGCGCGATCCGCCTGGTGTCCGTCAGCGGGTGAGCGCCGGTCGTGGGCCAATGCTGTTGAGCCGAGGAAGAAGTATCGGCCGCAGAGACGCAGAGACGCAGAGACGCAGATGAAAGGCAGAGCAGGGGTCTTTTCACCTCTGCGCCTCTGCGCCTCTGCGGCCACATATCTTGGCTTTCCAGCATGGGGTCGTGGACCGCACCACCGCACCAGGTGAGGCGGCTGCACCGATGGCGGGCCAGGCACGATGATACGTGTACGGGATCCAGTGCGTTACACGCGCCTGACACCACCGTTGAAATCGTCCACAGCATGCGAACGACGGTTCGTCATCGTCGTTCGACTGCCGCCCGGGAGATTTCCATGACCATGTCCGCCGCTGCCACCATCGCGGTTCCCGCTGCCGAGCATGCCGATGTCGAGGCCGGACGCCGCCTGGTGGCGGAGGTACGCACCGCGGTCGGACGCGCGGTAGTGGGCCAGGAGGTGGTGGTCGAGCGCATGCTCATCGCGCTCTTCACGGGCGGCCATCTCCTGCTGCAGGGCATGCCCGGGCTGGCCAAGACGCTGATGGTCAACAGCCTGGCGAAGGCCGTCACGCTGCAGTTCGCGCGCGTGCAGTTCACCATCGATCTGCTGCCCGCCGACATCGTCGGCTCGGAGATCCTCGACCAGGCCAGCGGCACCTTCCGCGTGCGCCAGGGTCCGGTGTTCACCAACCTTCTGCTCGCCGACGAGATCAACCGGGCTGCGCCCAAGGTGCAGAGCGCGCTGCTCGAAGCGATGCAGGAGCGCAAGGTGACCATCGGCAGCACCACCTTCCGCCTGCCGGCGCCCTTCCTGGTCATCGCCACGCAGAATCCGGTCGAGCACGCCGGCACCTTCGAACTGCCCGAAGCCCAGCTCGACCGCTTCATGCTCTGCCATCGCCTGGGCTACCCGACCGCCGAGCAGGAGGGCGAGATCCTCAAACGCCATCTCGGTTTCGGCTTGAGCGACCACGGCGGCGGCGCGGTGCCGAAGAACGCGTTCGATGTCCTCGACGGCGGCACCCGTTCGGGCGTACAGGACCTCACCGCCGCCATGCGCGCGGTGCAGGGCGTGTTTGTCAGCGAGGTGTTCCTCGCGCACACGGTGGAGCTGGTGCGACGCACCCGCTCGTGTCCTGACTTCGAATTCGGCGCCAGCCCGCGCGCCGGCATCGCCTTGACGCAGGCCGCCCGTGCGCGCGCCTTCATCCACGGTCGCGACCACACCGTCCCCGACGATCTCTTCGCCCTCGCCGAGGATGTCCTGCAGCACCGCTTGCGCCTGACCTACGAAGCGGTCGCTGATGGGCGCCAGGCCGCCAGGATCCTCCAGCATCTGCTCGTCCAGGTGGGATGACGCGATGTCCGGGGCCCCCCTCACCGGACGCGAGTTCGAACTCGCCGTACGGCGGCTCGCCGACAGCCTGAGCCCTGGGCAGGACCTCTCGGGCTTCCTCGGCCAGGGCGTGGACTATGCCCAGTCGCGCCTGTTCTCTGACGGCGATCCGGTGCGCGCGATCGACTGGCGCGTCACCGCCCGCACCGGCAAGGCGCATGTGAAGGAATACGAAGCGCCCAAGCGGATGCCGGTTTA
>JANPIY010000917.1:0-16663 GCA_031425255.1 Planctomycetota bacterium | reverse complement strand
CCTGGTGCGCACCGCCAACGACTTCGGCACGCAGGGCGACCGTCCGAGCCATCCCGAGCTGCTCGACTGGCTCGCGGGCCGGCTGGTCGCCGATGGCTGGCGCATGAAAGCGATCCATCGGCTGATCCTCACCAGCGCGGTCTATCGCCAGGATTCATTGCCGGACGCGCAGAAAGCCGCCCGTGATCCCGATAACCGTACCTGGTATCGCCAGCAGCCCCGCCCATTGGAGGCTGAGCAGGTGCGTGATGCGATCCTCGCGGTCAGCGGCGCGCTCGATCGCAGCATGGGTGGCCCTGGGGTGAAGCCGCCGGTACCGGCGGCGCTGGTGGCGACCACCTCGAAGAGCGCCTATCCCCGCGATGCGGTCGACGGGCCGGCGGTTTGGCGGCGCAGCATCTACCTGTTCGTCAAGCGCTCGGTGGCGCTGCCATTCATGGAGATCTTCGACCGCCCGACACCCAGCGCATCGTGTGGCCAACGCAACCCGACGGTGGTGCCGGCGCAGGCCCTGCTGGTGATGAACGATCCTTTCGTACGACGGCAGGCGCGCATCTTCGCGCAACGCCTGCGCGACGGCGCTCAAGACGCCGCGGGCCGGGTCGATCTGGCCTTCCGCTTGGCCCTCGCTCGGACGCCGACCGCTGAGGAAGCCAAGACCGCGGTGGCGTTCCTGCTGGGCTCGGACGATGCGCTGGACGATCTGGCCTTGGCCTTGTTCGGTATCGTCGAGTTCGTGCGGGTGGATTGAACCCTCTCACCGGAGACCTGCCATGACTACGCTTTTCGATCGTCGTTCATTCCTGGCGCGCGCCGGTGCGGGTCTTGGACTGTTGGCCCTCGGGGACGCGCTCAGCGCGGCGCAGCCCGCGGCGGCGGCGTCCGGATTGCACCACGCGGGCAAGGCCAAGGCGGTGATCTGGCTCTACATGCACGGCGGCCCGAGCGCGATGGACACCTTCGACCCGAAACCCGAATTGACCAAGCGGCATGGCCAGAAGCTCGGCGTCGACCTCGAAACCTTCGGTGGCGAATCCGGGCCCTTGTTCAAGTCACCATTCGCCTTCGCCCAGCATGGTCAGAGTGGCGCGTGGGTCAGCGAACTGTGGCCACGTCTGGCGGGACGTGTCGACGATCTGGCGTTCATCCGCTCGTGCACCGCCGAATCGAACAGTCATGGGCCGGCGATGTACCACATGAACACCGGCATGCCGCGCGTCGGCTTTCCCAGTGTCGGTGCGTGGGCGACCTATGGTTTGGGGAGCGTCAATCGCGATCTTCCCGGCTTCGTGGTGCTCGGGCCGAAGGACGGCCCGAAAGGGGGGCCACAGAACTGGGGTGCAGGGTTCCTGCCGGGGTCGCATCAGGCGACCCTCGTGCGCGACCTGAAGGATCCGATCCTCAACCTGCGGCGTGCTGCAGATGAAGACGACGGTCGCCAACGCCAACGCCTGGAACTGGTCGGCCAGATTGATCGCGGACACCTGGGCCGTTTCCCTGGCGATGAAGACCTCGCCGCGCGCATCGCCACCCGCGAGCTGGCCTATCGCATGCAACGCGAAGCGCCGGCGAGTTTCGATCTGACCGGCGAAGACGCCGCCACGCGCTCGCTCTACGGCTGCGATGCGAAGAACGCCGACACCCGCAGCTTCGGCGCGAAATGCCTGCTGGCCCGGCGTCTGGTCGAACGCGGCGTGCGCTTCATCCAACTCTATACCGACGCCGATTGGGATCATCACGGTGGTCTGGTCGCGGGTATGAAGGCGCGTTGCGCCGAGACCGATCAGCCGATCGCCGCGTTGCTCACCGATCTCAAACGTCGCGGCCTGCTCGATTCGACCCTGGTGGTGTGGGGGGGCGAGTTCGGTCGTCTCCCGGTCTCGCAGGGTGCCAATGGCCGCGACCACAACCCACACGGCTTCCTCACCTGGATGGCCGGCGGCGGCGTGAAGGCCGGCGCCAGCCATGGCGAAACCGACGAGTTGGGTCTGAAGGCCGCGCGCGATCCGGTGACCATCCACGATCTGCATGCCACCATGCTGCATCTGTTGGGCGTCGATCACGAACGGCTGACCTACTTGCACAACGGCCGGCGTTTCCGTCTGACCGATGTCGCGGGGTCGGTGATCAGGTCGGTCGTGGCGTGAAGCGCGCGACCGCCGGAACCCGCTCAGCCCTCATCCCCACGTCTCGCAGCCAGGGATTTCCATGCCAGCACCATCGCGCCGCTTGAATTCGCCCCATCGCCTGGACGCCATGCGTCGCACCGGGTTTGGTTGGTGGGTCATGATCGTTTTCCTGGTGGCTGGTACGTCGCCAGCGAACGCGGCGACCTATGACGTCGCCAGCACGGAAATCGCAAGCGGCTTCGTCAAGCCGATCGGCGTATATGCCGCGCCTGGACTGGATGACCGTCTCTTCGTCATCGAACAGGCCGGCTCGGTGAAGATGCTCAAGCGCTCAAACCGCGGCATCACCACGCTCCTGACGCTGGCGGTGAAGGCTGGATCGTCCTATCCGGAGATGGGCTTGCTGGGTCTGGCCTTCCATCCGGACTTTGCGCAGAATGGCCATCTCTTCGTCAACTGCACCCGCGACGGCGCGGCTGCCGGTGACACCACCAGCGCTGCTGCCGGGCATTCGGAAATCATCCGCTACACGGTCGACGACCCGGCGAATCCGACCTCAGCGGGCAGCGCCAAGCTGATCATCGCCTTCAACCAGCCGCAGATAAACCACAACGCTGGCGCACTCGAGTTTGGCAACGATGGCAAGCTTTACATCGGCACCGGCGATGGTGGCGGCTCCAACGATCAGCATGGCGCCATCGGCAATGCCCAGGATCGCACCAAACTGCTGGGCAAGATGTTGCGCATCGATGTCGATGCGGGTGCCACCTATTCCATCCCAACCGACAATCCCTACGCCAGCCACGCGACGTTCCGTAAGGAAATCTGGTGTTATGGCATCCGCAACCCGTGGCGGTTCTCGTTTGACACCGCCACCAACGACCTCTGGATCGGCGATGTCGGACAGTTCGATCGCGAAGAGGTCGATGTGGTGCCAGCCGGACAGAAGGGTCTGAACTTCGGTTGGCGCGTGCGGGAAGGTTCCATTCAGAATCCGTTCTACCCGTCTGAAAGCGCCGTCACTGCGATCACCGATCCGATCGTCGAGTTTGGCCAGCCGGATGATCTGTCGCACGCAATCATCGGCGGCTACGTGTACCGCGGTATGGCGGTGCCTTCATTGCGGGGCAAATACATCTACGCCGACTATGCCGGCGCAGCTGGCGCACGTTTCTGGGTGTTGGACTTCACCCGTTCCACCAGCGCTCCATATGTGTCGACCAGGGTCTCGACCACCGAAGTCACCGCGCAGGTGAACGCCGGCAACAAGATGGGCAGTATGTATTCGTTCGGCCGTGACAACGCCGGCGAGATCTATTGCGTGGGCTCGACCAATGGCCGGATCTACCAGCTGGTGTCGGGCGATACGGTAGCCAGCGTGACCACCACGACGCTGGCCGCGGATACGGTGAATACCGCATATTCCGTGACGTTGAGCGCCATTGGTGGCACTGCGCCCTATTCCTGGAGCGTGGTCGCCGGGGCCTTGCCCACGGGTCTGTCATTGTCGTCGTCAGGGGTGATCAGCGGTACCTCCACCAGCAGCGGCGTCGCTTCGTTCACTGTGAAGGCTACTCCCGCCAACGGCACGGCGGGCACCAGGGCTCTGTCGCTCACCATCAATCCAGCCGTGGTCGTCACCACCACATCGCCACTGCTGGGTGGAACGACCGGCGTGGCGTTTTCACAGACCTTGGCGAGTACCGGCGGTACCGGCAGCAGGACCTATGGGAAGTCCTCCGGCGTCCTGCCTGCGGGCACGTCCTTGTCGTCTGCCGGCGTGGTTTCTGGAACTCCGACCGCTGCGGGCACCTCCTCGTTCACCGTGACGGTCGTCGATGCGACGGGTGCCACCGGCAGCAAACCGTTCACCTGGGTGATCTCCCCCGCCGGCGCGCAGACCCCACCGGTGATCAAGACCACGCCACCGTTACGCGTACCGCTGGGGACGACGTACAGCTATGACGTCAACACCGATGGGAATCCGGCGGTCACCTATGCTCTCGGCGCCAAACCGACTGGCATGATCATCAACGCCACCTCCGGCATCATCACCTGGACGCCGACGACCACCGGGCCGTTCGCGGTGACGGTGACGGCAACGAATGGGGTGCCACCCGACGCGACCCAGAGCTGGACCATCGAGGCCCACGATCATGGGCTGAACCAACGCCCACTCGCCGGCGCGCACCTCGGGATGTCGAGCACCTCCAGCAGCGCCTCACCGATGCACATCTCGCAGACCGGGATCTTCAGCAATCCTGCTGCCCTGACTCCGGCAGCGGCACTGATCCCCTATACGGTCAATGCGCCGTTCTGGTCCGACAACGCCAGCAAAAAACGTTGGCTGGCGGTGCCGTCCGACGGCAGTCCGTACGATGCGAGCGAAACCGTGGCCTTCAGCGCCACCGGCGAATGGACCTTCCCGGTGGGCACTGTGTTCGTCAAACATTTCGATCTCGACCTGAACGAGGGGAGCGCGGTCACTCTGCGGCGGCTCGAGACCCGCGTGCTGGTCAGCAAGGCCGGCGGTGGCGTGTATGGCGTGACCTACCGCTGGAACGCAGCGGCGACCGAGGCGACGCGCATCGACGTGGCGACCACCGAGATCTTGACCATCACCAACGCCAGCGGCGGGACACGTTCACAGACCTGGCTGTATCCTAGCCCCAATGATTGCTTGGTCTGCCACACCGCCAACGCGGGTTTCGTGCTTGGCGTCAACACCCGGCAGCTCAACAAGGACCAGACCTATGCCAGCGGTGTCAGCGACCATCAGCTCCGCACCCTGGGGTACATCGGTCTGTTCGACGCCGCGCCCAGCGACGCGACCATCGCGGCGTGTCGCCTGCTGTCGACCGCGACGGATTCCAATGCATCGCTCGAACAGCGGGCGCGTTCGTACCTCGATGCCAATTGTGCCCAATGCCACCGCCCGGGGAGCGGCCTGCTCGCCAGTTTCGATGCGCGCTACGATACCCCGCTGGCTGGCCAGGGTCTGATCAACGGCACGGTCACCAACACCTTGGGCATCAGCGATGCGGCTCTGGTGCGACCGGGCGATACGGCGTTGTCGATCCTGCATCACCGGGTGAACACCAGCGACGTCACCATCCGGATGCCGCCGCTGGGACGTTACACCATCGACGCCATCGGTCAGGGCCTATTGGCGGACTGGATCAACGACCTCGGCCTGCCGTCATCGACCTGGTCCTCACGCGATATCGGTCCGGTATGGTCACCGGGTTGGCTCACCGAATCCGGCGGCGTGTGGAGCCAGCGAGCCCAGGGGGGCAACCTCGCGGGCACCAATGACGACCAGTTGTATTTTTCCTATCGACGGCTGACCGGTGATGGTTCGATCACCGCCCGCGTGACGGACATCACGGGCGGCATCGGACCGGGATCGTCTTGGAACAAGGCAGGCGTGATGATGCGCGCCTCCACTGCCACCAATTCAGCATACGCCTACATGACCTCCACCCTCAGCGAAGGTCAGGTCTGTTACAGCCGCGCGAACGCCGGAGCGGGCTTGGTCAAAACACGCGGTAGCATGGTTGCGCGCCCCCGATGGATTCGCCTGGCACGCGTGGGAAACGTCATCACCGCGTCGGAAAGCGCGAACCAGACCACCTGGACGGTAGTGAAAAACACGACAATCGCTTTCGAAGCCAATGTGCTGATCGGCTTGGCGATCGCTGGCGACCTCGAGGGCTCCACGGTGACGGCGACGTACACGGATGTGGTCGTCACCGGATTGGTGTCGGTGGCGAATTGAGCGGCTGATCTACTCGCCCAGGGAGTTCTTCGCCCTGCCGGTACCCGGCGCTCACGGATAGGCGAGGTGAAACAGCGCCTCGGCGGTGTCGAGCAATCCCGGCCCGGAATCCTCCAACATGGCGTCATCGAGGATCACCAGGTGTCCATCCACCACGGCACGCAGCGCTTCGACCCCGGGCAGTGCGCGCAGGGCAGTGGCGCTCCCGGGGCTGAGGACGATCACGTCGGGGTCGAGGGCGATGACCTCCTCGAGCGAGAACTTCGGCCAACCCTGGTACTGCGCGCTGGCGACATCGACCAGTCCGGCGGCGGTGAGGACGTCGTGGTAGCTGCTGCCACGCGTGCCGCCGTAGATCTCGCGCGCATAGACGCCCAGGTAGAGTGCACGTCGCCGCGGCAGGGCGGCCGGCAATGATGCCGCTACGTTGCCGAGGCGGCGGGTGAGGGTGGTGACGAAACGCTCGGCGCGGGCGTCCTGTCCCAGCAGCGCGCCGAGCAGGCGCGCGTTCGGCACCAGCGAGGTCACGCCCCGTTGCGGCCCGAAGTTGCACACCGTCAAACCGGCCTGCCGCAGGCGGGCCACGCGATCGAGCTGATCGACCGCGCTCGACACCAGCACCAGGTCCGGGCCCAAGGCGATCACTGCTTCGAGATCATCGAGCCCGGCGAACCTGGGGAGACCGGCCAGGCGCAGGGCCACCGCTTGGCGCTGGTAGATGCTGGCGCCGATGATGCGGTCACGCTCACAGAGTTCGCTGAGCAACGCATCCGGTTCCAGGCCGAGGCTGACGATACGGGTATACGTCCCCAGCGGGATCGCCGTGCCCTGGGCGTCACGCACCGCCTGTCGTCCGTCGTCGAGGATGACGCGGGTGACGTCGGCCGTGGCTTCCAGGGCCGGGGTCGCAACCATGGTCGGCGCGGGTCCGGCGAACTGGATGGTGCCGATGGCGGAGAGCCCCAGGGCCAAGAGCAGGGCCGCCAGGTTCAGCCCATCGAAGCGGTTCATGGCAGGTGCTCCTGGGTGCCGCCAGCATGGTCCGGCAGGCGGAAGGCGAGCGCGCCGGCGGGATCCTGTTCGACGCCGAAGGCCGCGGTCAGCGCCGCCGACGCCAGCACGGCGGCGGGCGTGTCCGCCATCAACACGCGGCCCTGGTGGAGCAGCACCGCGTGATCGGCGACGCGGCGGACCTCGTCGAGATGATGCAGCGCCAGCAGCACGGTGCAGCCTTTGCCGGCGAGGCGACGCAGCAAAGCCAGCAAGGAGAGCGCGTGGCCGATGTCGAGAGCGGCGGTGGGTTCATCGAGCAGCAGCGTCTGGGCTCCACCGGCCAGAGCGCGCGCCACCAGCACGCGCTGGGCCTCGCCGGCGGAGAGTTCATTGAAACGGCGCTCGCGGAGCGCGCCGGCATCGACCGCTGCGAGCGCCTCGTCGATGGCATGGCGAGCGGCACCGGGCAGGCCACTCCCGAGCGCGTAGCGACCAAGCGCCACCACCTCGCGCACCAGCAGCGGCGCATTCAGGCGACTGCGCTGCGGTACATAGCCGATGAGGCGGGCGCGGGCGCGGCGGTCCATGCCCAACAGATCCTGACCAAGCAGATGCACGCTGCCGTGGATCCGTGGTACCAGTCCCAGGGTGGCGTTGATCAACGTCGATTTGCCGGCCCCGTTCGGACCGATCAACGCCGTGATCGAGCCCGGCAGAGCGCTCAGCGAGACTTCGGTGAGCACCATGCGCGGGCCATGACAGACGGTGAGTCCGTTGATGACCAGGGCCGGGACCTTGGGAACGTCCACGCTCGTGCGCTGGCGCCACGATTCAGAAATGCCGCTCTCGCTGCCGGATGAAGCGGGCACTCCCTTGGGCACATCGTCCGGGCCGAGGGGGGCGCCGGCGGTCATGCCAACTCCTGACGCGAGCGCAGCAGGATGATGATGAAGACCGGTGCCCCGATCAGCCCCGTGATGACGCCGAGCGGCAACTCTCCCACGGTCGGCAGGGCGCGGGCGAGATTATCGCAGGCTATCAGGAATACCGCGCCACCCAGGGCCGACGCCGGAATCAGCCGGCGATGGGTGACTCCGACTAATCCGCGCATGATATGCGGGACGATCAGACCGACGAAGACCGCGGCACCCCCGAGGGCCACCGCGGCGGCGGTCAACAGCGCCGTCCACACCAGCGCCCAGCGCCGCACCAGCGCGACGTCGACGCCGAGGGCGGCGGCCTCCGCCTCGCCCGACAACAACACATCCAGTGCCCGGCCCCAGCCCCACGCGGCCACGCCACCGATCAGCACCAGCGGCGCGCCGAGAGCCAACTGCGCCGGACCGGTGCCATCGACGCCGCCGAGGCTCAGACCCTGCAAGGCGCGCATCAGTTCCCAGTGGTCACGGCACAGGCTGGTCAGCAGCGTGCCGGCGGAGGAGCCCAACGCCGCCAGCAGGAAACCCACCACTAGCACGGTGGTCAGTCCGCTCGCGCGTTGCGCCAGCCACAACAAGCTCGCCAGGGCGCCGGCGGCGCCACACAGGCATCCCACCGGCAGCAGCAGTTCCGGGGGCACCCAGGCCGGCAGGCTCGCGCCCGCGATCACCATCACCACCAGCACCAGTTGTCCGCCGAGCAGGGCGAAGGCGGTGGTGCCGAGCAGATCCGGGCTGGCGAGCGGATTGCGGAACAGCCCCTGCATGAGCACACCACCCATGCCCAGGGCGGCACCCGCGAGCGCCGCCGCGGCGATGCGCCAGGCGCGCAGTTCGAGGAAGATCGCCCCGGCTTCGCCGCCGAGGTCGCCGCGCCCGAGCCCGAGCCCGAGCACGGCGATCACGCCGAACACTCCCACCAGCGACGACCACACCAGGAACTCACGCATGGCCGGCATCCTGTCGGCAAAGATGCAGCGTGCACCTGCGGGGGGTGACCGGGGGCGTCTGCCTCCTGGACAAAAACAGCTCTTCAGCGTGACCAGTGGGTGCAGTGCCGTCAAAGAGAGAGGATTGGGCCGCAGAGCCGCAGAGACGCAGAGACGAAAAGGCCCTGTTCTTGTTTTCCTCTGCGTCTCTGCGTCTCTGCGGCCAGCCTTTCTCCAATTGATTCCGAGAGCGGATCACGTGCTTGCAGTTCCCCAACCCCACACATCTCGCCGAGGAACCACAAAAAGCCCACCGCTAAAAGCGCGCGGCGATGCCGCCGTACGCCGCGCGTCGGGCGGTGCTGTAGCCGGGAGTGATCTCGTACTCCTCATCGGTGAGATTCACCAGACGGGCATAGACCTCCCACCCGCTGACGAATTCCCAGCCGACGCTGGCGCTCAGCAGGGTGTAGGGATCCAGGGTCTCCCCGAGGGAGGTGCGCGACCACTGGCGTTCGACGGCTAGGCGCGCCCAGGCCTGATAGGCGCGGATGGTGCCGGCGAGATCCAGCTTGTGGTCGGGCAACTGCGCCAGGCGTTGGCCGCTGCCGTCATCGCTGTGCTGGTAGGTATAGACCGCGTCGAGCGACAGCCGTTCGTGCGACCAGCCCAGGGCGTTCTCCAGGCCGCGGACCTTGGCCTGGCTCGGCAGGTTGATGTTCTGAAAGGTCGACGGATCGAAGGTGATGGCATCTTCGTACTGCGTGATGAAGGCGGTGTTGGTCATCGCCAGGCCGCTGTCACCGAGGCGGATGGTCTGCCCCAGATCGGCACTGAGCGAGGTCTGCGCCTCCAGGTCCGGGTTGCCATAGAAAGGCGCGTACAATTCGTAGAGCGTCGGGGCGCGGAAACCGCTGCCGAGAGAGCCGAAGAGTTTGTAGTGCTGATCGAACCAGAAGGTCGCGGCGCCCAGGCGGAAGGTATCCGCGCCACCTTCGGAGGTGTGGTCGTCATGGCGGCCGGTGGCGCTGAGCGACAGCCACGGCAAGTCATAGGCCAGGGTCGCCCACACGCCGATGAGGTGGGCGCTGCGATCGATCTCGCTGGCGCCGCTGTCATCGAGCAGTTCGGCATGCTGCCAATTGCCGTCGACCCCCACGGTCGCGCTCAGGTCGAGCGGCAACTGCGTCAAGGCGCGGACGCCGGCATAGGTATCTTCGGCGTCATAGTCCTTGGTACTGAACTGGGCATTGGGATAGGTGCGATCGGTCAGGGTGCGTGCGGCATCGGCGGTGATCAGCAGGTGCTCGGCAGCCCGCCATTCGCCGCCGCCGGCGATGCGCCAACTGAAGACCTCCTGGGTCGAGGCGGCATCCTCCGGATCGAGATTGAAGAGGGGCGAGGTGTAGCCGTCGTATTCCTGATCGGCCTCGGTGACGTTCCCCGCCAGGTAGATCAGCCCATGCTCGTTGCGGCCTTCCACCCGCACCCCGCCGCCGATGCGCCGCAAGCTGTCCTGCTCATGATCGCCCGGATCACCGTTGGCCCCGGGATCGGTGGCATTGCTGAATCCTTCGCTGCTGATTCCACCGGCATGGAGGGCGAAGCCGAAACCCGCCGCGATGGGACCCGTGGCCTGGGCGCTACCGGCGACGGTGGCGTGGCTGCCGGCATCGATCTGGAAGGCTTCATGCGGCACGGCGGTGGGACGGATGCCGATCAGATTGACCACGCCGCCGTTGGCGTTCGAGCCATACAGGCCGCTCTGCGAACCCCGCACCACTTCGACCTGCTGCAGGCCGGAGGGATCGAGCAGATCGACCAGCGGACTGCCGTCGCCGACGCTGGCGTCCGTCAGAGGAATGCCATCGCGCAGAAAACGCGTCTCGCCCGCCTTGGCGCCGCGCAGGCGGACCTGGGTCAGGCCTGAAAAGCCGCCGCCGCTCGCATTGACGTCGACCCCAGGGAGACCGCGCAGCCAGTCGTGGATGAAGGGCTGGTAGCCGCGTTCGCGGACGTCGTCCGCCGTCACCACATCGGTGCTCGCGATGCTGCGCGCCAACGGCTCGGCATGGCGGTCGGCGGTGACGATCATCTGCTGCTGGGCCGGCGTCGCGGCGGGTTGGGGGGAGATATCCGCGCTGCGCACCGGCACGGCGGGAGGGGCATCCTCCGCGCACCACAGGGTGGGCGCGCTGAGCGCGGCGAGGAAAGGGACCAGGATTGAAAGACGCATCACAAGGCTCCACGGCCAACGGTTGAGCGGCCGCCGGGCGACATGCCCAGCGTGACCCTCGCGCTGCATCGACGTGGAAGGGAGCCGCGTCACGTCCTCGTCCCCCGCGGTTGCGGGTGGCGAGGACGTGACCGACCGTACCCCGTTCCACGAGGGTAGCGTCGCAAGGCCGAGGCAGGTCTCCTGACTTCCGGATCAGCCCGCCTCAGCGCCTTCCCACACCTGCGGTGTAGTGGCTCGTGCTGAGCGGTCCCCGGTTACAGTGGCGGGTCCGCGCCGGATTTGCCGTGTTCTTGCAAGCGCAAGAGCAGCAGCGCACCGGCTTCCCTTTTCACCGACGCGCGTACGCGTCAGCACCTAGGCGGGCGGAGGTGTAGGGACCACGTGGCGGGGGGCAAGGGGGGAAGGAATGTCCGATGTCCGATGTCATGACTTCGGACATTACAAAAAGAGGGTTCTTCGGCGTGATCAGTGGGTGCGGTGCAGTCAATGAAAGAGGATCGGCCGCAGAGACGCAGAGACGCAGAGATGTAAATCCCCAGTTCTTGTCTTCCACTGCGTCTCTGCGTCTCTGCGTCTCTGCGGCCAGCCTTCTCCGATTGATCCCGAGAGCGGACCACTTCGACGTCGGACATGAGAAATCCATTGTCCCCCCACCTCGCGATCCACGCTTCGTCCGCAATGTCTGATCTGCTCGATCATCAGTTGTTGCGCCTGCATCGGCGGCGACGTAGCCAGCGCGCCTTGGATCGGGTCCTGCCGCTGATCGGTGTCGGGCTCGGGGTGGCGGCACTGGGCGTGATGATGGTGCGGTTGGCGATACCGGAGGCGGCGGGGGTGACGGTGGCCTTGGCGGTCGCCGGCCTGTTGCTGCCGACACTGGCGATCCCTCGTGCCTTCGCCCGGCGCGATGACGAGGCCGACCTGCGCGGTCATCTCGACCGTGCCTGCGGCGCCCATGGTCTGGTGATGGCGCTCAGTGCGCAGCCGGCAGCACAACGCGATGGCGACTGGATGGCGCGCCTGCGGCGCCCGCTCGAGGAGTTCGTCCTGCCGCCGCTACGCTGGCGCGCGGGCCGTGGTGCCGTGTTCGCCAGCGCCTGCCTGCTGGTTGCCCTGGTGATGCCACAACGTCAGGAGATCCTGCCGGGCGTCACCGTGGTCGGCAGCTTCTTCCGCCACGCGGACGAGCGTGTCACCGCTCTGGAGGACGCCGCCATCATCCCCGCCACGGTCAGCGGGCAGGCGCGCAGTGATCTCAAACAATTGCAGGGCCATGCCAGCGACCAGGGCATGGACCAGGCGACCTGGGAGGCGCTCGATCGTCTGCGTCAACGCCTCGACCGCAGCGTCGGCACCACCAACCAGCGTCTGGCGCAAGCGCTCGCTTCCAGTGAAGCGATGGCTCAATCACCGCATGGCGAACCGCGACCGGAAGACGGCGCGCGCCTGGCGCAGGCGGTGGCGGAACTCGCGCTGCAGGCGCCGGGACTGATGCCCAAGCTGCCGGCGGGCGCTGGCGACGAGGAGCTGGCGGAGGTGTTGGCGCAGGCCGCGGCGGCGGGTGCGCTCACCCAGGAACAGGCGGCCGCGGTGCGACAGCTCGGCCTGTTGCGGGCGCAGCCTGGGCGCACACCCGATGCCGCCGCCAGTAGACGCCTGGGTGAACACCTGGCGAAGGAACTGGCCAAGGCGCGCGCGGCCCTCGAAGCCCTCGGCGAAGGTCAGGACGGTTTCAATGACACCCTTGAACGCGAACGTCGCGGTCGCCCAGGCAAGGGTCCGGGCGAACGTGGTCCCGGTCACCCGCCACTGACCTGGGACGATCCGCGCCGCACCGCCGGAGGCGGCATCGAAGGCCTCCCCGCCGGTGCACAGCTGAACCCCGACGGCTCGGTCACCTTGGCGGAGCAGATGCGGGACGCCGAGATCGATGACACGGTACGGCAGGCCGCCGTACGCGCCGCGGCGCGCGCCTTCGATCCCACCGCCGCCGACGCCCGCCGGGCCACCGTGGCGCCACGTCACCGGGCGGTGGTGCAGCGGTACTTCGCCGCGGAATAGTGCTCTGCCCCGACCGCTTCAGCCTGAATCAAAAAAAGTGCGAGGTGCGAGGTTGAAAGATACTCGCTTAACATAGTGAGGCTGCTGACCAGGCGGGTGACCCACCCTACGAGCGCAGGTGCTTGGTACATAACCTCGCACCTCGGACTGCTTTTTCCAGGTTCAGATCAGGGTGACGGGTCCGCCATCGCTTCGCTCAGCGTGAGTGGTCCCTTGACCATCGCCTGCGCCACCGAGCCGGCATGCGCTTTCACCAGCGAACCGAGATCGTTGGCTACCGGTGCTGCCCCGAGGCTGACATCGGCGAGGTGGGCCTTGATCGCCTCGACCACGCGACGCCGGTCCTGCATCACCAAATCGGGTGAGGTCAGCGCCGCGGTGATGGCCGCGGCACGGTGCAGGGCCGACTTCTCGTCGTCGCCCTCGGCGGCCGACTGCACAGCGCGATCCATCGCGGCCTGGATATCCGGCAGCAACCAGTCGTCGCGCTCGTTACGGCCTTCGATGCGCAGTAGCAAGTAGTCGCGTCCTACCAGCGGCTGCCCGCGATGGTGCAGGCGGCCGGCGATGACACTGAGGTCGCCAGGCTTCACCTCGTCGGCATTGGCCAGCACGACGGCGATGTACCCGGGACGCAGCACGTTGGCGCCCCCACCTCCCTGGGAGCCGAACTGCTGGTGGTAGCCGAGGTGGACCTGGCCATCGGTGACCCCCATCAACTGCTGCATCCCTGCACCGACCTGGTCGGCGATCGTCAGCGCCGAGGCCAACGGCGGCCCGACCAGGTCGGAAAAACCCTTCAATATCCCGATTACTGCCTGGAGCTGATTGGTGCCAGCGAGGGCGAGCAACGCCGCTTCGATCTCGACCGTGCCGCCATTGTAGGGCAGCAGCGAGCTGAGTGCGTAGTCGACGTGCACGCCCTTGCCGAGTGCGTCCTTCGGTGGCTGTGCGACCCGGCCGATCTCAACCTCGCGTCCAGCGAACTTCAAGCGTACCTGGGCATGAACGGCAGGATGCACGTCGACGAACCAATCTCTGCTCTTGGCCAGGAACATCTCGCTCAGCCAGACGCGCAGGTAGCCGCGCATGGGAATGATGTCGGGAAGCGCCGCCTGTGGGTCGGGGAATACCACATGTACCTGATGGACGGCGTTGTCGGTCACCCAGGAACGGATGGTCTTCCAGAGGTTGGTGAGGCTCATGGGAATTTCCTTGGTTGGTTATGCCGACTCGGGGCTGGGCGCAGGAGGTGGTGAGGTCGCAGCGGACGCCGGGTCCACGGCGAAGTCCGCGGGCGGTGGCTCGCGCCAGAACACGGTGATATCGAGGGCGAGTTCGCGCAGGGCGTCTGCGGTTGGCGAGGAGGTGGTAGCGTCACCCGTGGCGGAGGTCGCACCGCGGTCGGCGGGCGGCGCCGAATCGACGATGAGCTGGCGCATCGCGGCGATGGTGTCGAACAGAGGTTGGCGTCGCAGATGAGTGCCCAAGCCAGTGACCAGCGTGCGCAGCACCGCGTCGGCGAGGGCGGGAGGCAGCGCCGGCACCATCACCACGGCCTGCGGACCGGCGAGGGCATAGGCGCTGGCGAAAGCCCGCAGGGTCATGGCCTGTTCACGGTCGCTGTCGAAGCGGTCGCCGACCAGTTCGGCCGGCTCGGCTTGGATGATGATGAGGGCGGCGGGAATCTCGCCGGGTGCGACGAGCAGGCCACGCTCCTCGGGCGCTGAGGATTTCTTTTGGATCTTCAGTGAGCGTTCCTCCTGGCCTCCCCCATCGATGCGCAAACGCAGGTGCCGCCCCCGGGTCAGCGGACGACCGACGAGATGCACCATGCTGGGCGATCCAGCGGCGGCTGACGCTTGTTCACGGTCGTGGCGCACGACGCGCAAGCGCTGCCTGCGTTGCCACGCCGGCTCGACGCGCGACCACCAGGTCGTGCTGACGAGGCAGAGCACGGACTCCAGCGCGATCGGCTCGCCCTGCGTTCCCGCGATGCTGCGATACGCACCCAGGGTGGCGCTGATCCGTTCGCCGGGCCACGGCGATGTCAACAGCAGCAGAGCCTCCCATGGCCAAGGGGCGAGGTCGAGTTCGACAAACAGCGCAACATCGCTGCGCCGGTTGGCGGGTAGCGGCGCGGGCCCAGCCAAGGGCTCATCTGCAGTCGCGGATGGTAGCGCTCCACGCAGCATGCGCTGCACGCGTCGGAACTGGTCCGCCAGCGGGCGCGGGAGCAGGGGGGCGGCGTCGGCATACGTCAGCAGGCCCGGCGTGACGAGGGCGTATCGTTCGTCATGGACGAACCGCGATGGAACGAGCCAACGCATGGCGAGGGCCGTGATCGTCAGCAGGCGCATGCTGGTCAGATCCATCAGCGCCATCGGCGCGCCGAGTCGGGCTGCCAGCCGGCGTCGCACAGCGACGGGCACCTCGGCTGCGGCATCGAAGACCTCATCGGCATTCTTGGACGTCGATGATGGGGTGGCCGCGGTCCGGAGCACCAGCGCGACGTCGATCTGGGCTGCCATCCAGGCCGTCACGCGTGGGCGCACCCAGCGCACCGCGAGCAGCAGCATGCCGAACGCCGGCCAGAACAGCAGGTAGACGATGAGCACGACCCACCATGGGGAGGCTCCCCAGATGCCCTCATGGGCGAGGCGGAAGAGGAAGAAGCCGCCGATCAGGACCGTCAGCACCGCACCGGTGGCGATCCAGCCTGCAGCACGGGAGGCGGACGCTGGCGGCGTCGATACCTGCCCCGCCGTCACGCGCGCCACCCTCGGCAACAGCGCGATCTCCGGCGATAGCGTGTCGAAATCTGCGCTGAAATGCGCCTGTAGCCATCCCTGCCACTGCGTACCCGCCTTCCAGGAGGCCGGATCCAGATCGAGCGCCATGATGCACGCGATCAGACGATCGAGCCACCCCTGCCAGTCGGGATGGACCGGATGCTGGGTGGAATCGGCGGCGGCGGTTCTCAGATCATCCCAGCTGGGCAGCGGCGGTCCCTCGCTCCTTTGCACCAGGCGCTCGTAGGCGGGTCGTACGAGGTCATCCAAGCGCCGGCGCGCATCAGGGACATCATCGGCGAAGCATGCCGCGATGGTTCCTCCTATCCTGGCGAGGAAGCCGCCGACCGGATCCCCGGCCTGCGCGAACAACTCGCTGGCGAGGTCATGCAGGCGCAGCGCGCGTACGGGCAAGCGCAAGGCCAGGAGTTCACCCTCGGTACGCGCCGCCTCGGCAGCCTGGCGCAGCACATGCGACGCGCGGAGGCCGGCGGGCTCAGCGCTCTCATCGCTCAGGGCGTACGTGCGCAAGCAACGACGGAGATGGAGCCGGGCATCACCATGGTCCGCCAGGGCATCCGGCATGGTTGGCAACCGCGGTCGCTGTCCGGCCAAGAGCGCTAATTCGGCCAGATCGAGTAGATCATCAGGCTGCGTTGCGGTCTCGGCGGCTGATCTCTGCAACTCCGCACCGCAACTTTTCGCAGAGGCCACACCTGCGACGGACAACACGATGATCCCGCGCCACCAGTCGTGGCGGGTTGCCGAGGTGGCACGCGATGCAAGCTGTTGCCGGAGGTCGCC